>CAKUAQ010000003.1 GCA_934636435.1 uncultured Eubacteriales bacterium | reverse complement strand
TTGCCGTATAAACGGTGAAAACCCCGATTTTATCGGGGTTTTCACCGGCTACATCTATTTTGTAGCCTCTTGATGGTGCGAGGGAGGGGACTTGAACCCCCACGTCGTTCGACACACGCACCTCAAACGTGCCTGTCTGCCGGTTCCAGCACCCTCGCATATAGAACGGAAAATATTATAGCATGAACCGGGAGATTCGTCAACTGTTTTTTCTCAAAAAGCGCGGTTTCCGCAGAATTTTTCCACAGGTGAAAGCGCGCGGCACCTCCCCGCCGCCCCTCTCCTTCGGCAGACAGTTAGCTCCAGGCAACCGAAAGACAGCTCTTTTTTCCTCAACCATATCCGTTCACCTCTCCTTTTTCGTTTGCCTGCCCGCCCAGACGGCGTTCACCGGCATCCAAAGACACAGCGCCGCGTTGCCGGAGCCCTGGCTTAACACAAAATCCCAGGTGGAAGTTTCCGTTCCGAACACCTGCCGGATATCCGGGATCAATACAAAAACGATCTGATTGACCATCATATGGAGCGCAAACATCCATCGTGGCAGAATGTTCTTTTGGGTCAGCACCGCAAAGGCGCTTGCGAGGATCAGTAGAACCATTCCCGCATAAGGAAAGTACGCCGCGGGCATAAGCCGATCGTACTGCGCCTGTATCAGCGCCGTCGTTTCTTCCCGTCCGGGCAGCGGGGGGGAGCGTGCTCGTCCGGTCGGCCAGACTGCCGATAAACAGGTGCAGCGCTCCGACCGTGGCTATGTAGATCACGCCGCCGGCAGGGAGGGCGATTCGGTCTTGCGATATAGCGGCAATATTTGTCGATAGGACACGCGCACGGTGAAATAGCCAAACGCCATACCGGGAAGTCCCGCCACGATCAGCAACGGCAGCCGCCACGGCGCCCATAACCCGCTCAGATAGGTCTCCCGCATAAACAGTCCGCTGTCGCTTTGGCTTGCCGGAATCACGCTCAGGCAAAGATTGCCGACAAGCATCAAAAATGCTCCGGGCGCACCAGGCAGGGCGTCCCTTTTATATTGCTTCAAACCGCTAACATCCATCCGAAACCATCCTGCGTTCCACGTCGGTTAGAATATGCTAACCGACGTGCTTTTGAAAAGCTGCCTTGCGGCAGCTTCCGTTTTTTCATGAAAAACCAGTTCCGCGCAGGCGCCGTGCACCAGTAAATCCAGCACCTGCGGATACAGCGAACCAATTTGCTCCTTGCGGGAAATCGTCAGGAACAGCCCCCGTCCGAGAAGCCCGGAATCACGGCCTGTGCAATCTGCCGCAACCGCATAAAATCGTACAGATCGCAGGAAAACCGTTCGATGGTGAACGGCGCGCCGCCTCGCGGCGATCGGCCGTGCCCTCCGGTATCGAGAGCTATCACCCGATATTCGTTTTGAAAGTATGCCATCTGATTTTAGAAGTAGGAGCCGTCTTCGCCGTTTCCGTGCAGAAATCTAAATGGTTCACCGGCTCCTCTTTTCCGATAATGCAGTTCTATATCCACCTTTTGTCCTCAGCATCCGTATACGGCAGTCGGTTCCGCCAACTAAAATAAACGGGGGCAGGATACAATCATCCTGCCCCCAGCTTCCGCCCGGCCGTTCACCGCAATGAGCAAAGCGGCCGGACTGTCGGTCTCCCGTCGTTTTTCAATACGTCTGTATGCGAGACGTCAAGGTGTCGAATCCGTTCGACCCTTACTTGAGCGCCTCGGCCACCGCCACAGCGCAGGCAACCGTCGCACCGACCATGGGGTTATTACCCATACCGATAAGACCCATCATCTCCACGTGCGCCGGCACAGAGGAAGAACCCGCAAACTGCGCATCGCCGTGCATACGGCCCATGGAGTCGGTCAGGCCGTAGGAAGCCGGGCCGGCCGCCACATTGTCCGGGTGCAGGGTACGACCCGTGCCGCCGCCGGAGGCCACGGAGAAATACTTCTTGCCGTTCTCGATCGCCCACTTTTTGTAAGTGCCGGCGACGAGATGCTGGAAACGGGTGGGGTTGGTGGAGTTACCGGTGATGGACACCTCCACACCCTCTTTCTGCATGATGGCAACGCCCTCCTGCACATCGTTGGCGCCATAGCACTTCACCTGCGCACGCTCACCGTCGGAGAAAGCCTTTTCACGCACCACCTTCAGCTCGCCGCTGAAGAAATCGTAATCGGTCTCCACATAGGTGAAGCCGTTGATCCGGCTGATGATATAGGCTGCATCCTTGCCCAGACCGTTCAGGATGACCCGCAGCGGCACCTCACGCACCTTATTGGCGGTGCGGGCGATACCGATGGCGCCCTCCGCCGCAGCGAAGGATTCGTGGCCGGCCAGGAACGCAAAGCAGGTGGTCTCATCGCTGAGCAGCATTTTACCCAGATTGCCGTGGCCCAAACCCACCTTACGATGCTCTGCCACAGAGCCGGGCACACAGAAAGCCTGCAAGCCCTCGCCGATCACGGCGGAGGCATCGGCGGCATTCTTCACACCGCGCTTGAGCGCCAGAGCCACGCCCATGGTGTAGGCCCACACGGCGTTCTCGAAAGCGATGGGCTGCACGCCCTTCACGATCGCGTCCACATCAATGCCTTTGGACAGGCACAGATCCCGGCAGGCCTCCAAGGAGCCAAGATCGTTCTCCGCCAGGAATTTTTCGATTCCGGCCATGCGGCGGTCTTTGCCTTCAAACATTACTTCGTTTGCCATCTGTCCGTCCTCCTCCTTATTCTTCACGAGGGTCAATATACTTGGCAGCGCCGTCGAAGCGCCCGTACTGACCGATGTTCTTTTCGTAAGCCTCGTTGGGGGTCATGCCGTGGCGAATCGCCTCCAGCATCTTGCCCAGTCGGACGAACTGGTAGCCGATGACTTCGCCTTCCTCATCCAGAGCCAGCTTGGTCACATAGCCCTCGGCCATCTCCAGATACCGCACACCCTTGGCGTTGGTGGAATACATGGTGCCGACCTGACTGCGCAGGCCCTTGCCCAGATCCTCCAGACCGCCGCCGATGGCCAGACCGTCCTCAGAGAAAGCCGACTGGCTGCGGCCGTATACGATCTGCAGAAACAGCTCGCGCATGGCCACATTGATGGCGTCGCACACCAGATCGGTATTCAGGCACTCCAGCAGCGTCTTGCCGGGCAGGATCTCCGCCGCCATCGCCGCCGAATGGGTCATACCGGAGCAGCCGATGGTCTCCACCAGCGCCTCTTCCACAATACCCTTCTTGATGTTCAGGGTGAGCTTGCAGGTGCCCTGCTGCGGGGCGCACCAGCCCACGCCATGGGTCAAACCGGAGATGTCGGTGATCTCCTTCGCCTTGACCCACTGTCCCTCTTCGGGGATGGGAGCCGGGCCGTGATGGGGGCCCTTTTTCACTATGCACATGTTTTCCACTTCACGGGAATAGTTCATATTGGTACTCCTTTCGGTTTTTAGTGTACGCATCCGAGGACGCATTGCCGTACAAATCTTATTATACCCGCCTTTCCGCCCATTTTCAACCCCTTTCTGTGATATTTTTAACAGCAGAGCGGGGAATTTTTCGTGCGAAACGCAGAATCGTACCGGTCCCGGCTTTCAGCGCCCGGTCAGGGCAGGCAGCCCACGGAGAATTGCGGCCACGGCCGATGCCGTCACGGCGCCCCCGGCAAAGGCCACGGCGCTGCCCGTAGCCACCGCCAGCCGCAGCGCCCCGGGCAGCGGCTCCCCCCGGGAGACCGCCGTCAGGAATCCGGCAACCATGCTGTCGCCGGCGCTGACGGCGCACCGCACCGCGCCGGCGGGGGCAGGCTGATACCACACGCCGGCGCCCGACACCAGCAACGCCCCCTCGCCGCCCAGAGAGACCAATACATTTTCCGCCCCCTGCTGCCGCAGCCACTGCGCCGCCCGCTCCGTCTGCGACAGCGTGGACAGCGACCGCCCCACCAGCCGGGACAGCTCCTCCCGGTTGGGCTTGATGAGAAACGGACGGTGCGCCAGCGCCAGCCGCAGGGGCTCGTCCACGGTATCCACCACCGTTTGCACTCCGGCCGGTGCGGCCGCCAGCAAACGGGCATAGCTGTCCGCCCCCATACCGGGCGCCAGACTGCCACACAGGCACAGGGTATCGCCCGGCCGCAGGTGACTCACCCGCTCCGCCAGCGCTTCAAACGCCTCCTCCGGCACCGGTGCGCCGGGGGCATTAATCTCCGTCTCCTCGGCGGCAGACAGCTTCACGTTGATACGGGTACGCCCCCGGGGCAGCCGAATCCACTCGGTGGAGAACGGCTCTGCTCCCAGCATAGCTTCCAGCATAGTCCCCGTATCCCCGGCGCTGAAGCTCACCGCCCGGGTCTCTACACCGAACGCCGCCAGCATCCGGGACACATTCAGCCCCTTGCCGCCGGCGCGCAGATTTGTCTCCTCTGCCCGATTGGTTTCTCCCGGCCGCAGAGCGGGGGCCGTCATGAGATAATCCAGCGCCGGATTGCAGGTCACAGTCAGAATCATACGCTCACTCCCTTTCCGCCCGGACGATGGTGCCGCCGCCCAGCACCTCGTCCCCGGCATAGAACACCACCGCCTGCCCCGGCGTGATGGCCCGCTGAGGCCGGTCGAACACCACCCGCACCCGGCTATCCTCCAGCGGCACCAGCGTCGCCGCCGCCTCCCGGGCGGAATACCGGGTGCGCGCCGCCGCCCGCACCGGCGCGACGGGGATTTCGCCGCTGATCCAGTTTACATCCTCCGCCAGCAGCGCCGCGCTGTACAGCGCCGTCTCCGGCGCCAGCACCACCCGGTTCTGCGCCATATCCTTTTCCAGCACATACAGGGGCGCGGGCAGCGCCAGCCCCAGTCCCTTGCGCTGGCCGACGGTATAGCCGATCAGCCCCTTGTGCCGCCCCAGCACCTGTCCCGCCGTATCCACAAAATCCCCGGCGGCGTAATCCCGCCCGGTGCGCTGGCGGATGAAATCGGCGTATTTGCCCTCCTCCACGAAGCAGATGTCCTGACTGTCGTGCTTGCGGGCGTTATAAAACCCGTGCGCCTCAGCGTACCGGCGCACCTCCTCCTTGCTTGCCGCCTCTCCCAAAGGGAAGCAGGTGTGCGCCAGCTGCTCCTGAGTGAGAAAGTACAGCACATAGCTCTGATCCTTGGGCAGAAAACGGGCCTTTTTCAGCTTCCAGCGACCGGTTTCGGCGTCCTGCTCCACCCGGGCATAGTGCCCGGTGGCGATGGTGTCATAGCCCAGCAACTTACCCTGCTCATAAAGCCGGGCAAACTTCATATACCGGTTGCAGTCGATGCAGGGATTGGGGGTATAGCCCTTTTCATAGGCATCCACAAACCGGTCGATGACCTGTGCGGAAAACTCCTGTGTATAGTTAAACACATAGAATTTCATGCCCAGCGAGTACGCCACCTGCCGGGCGTCCTCGGCGTCCTCCTGGGTGCAGCACGCCTTCTCCCGGCGCACCGCCGCCTCGCTCTCGTGCAGCTTCATGGTCACGCCGATGCAGTCGTAGCCCTGCTCCTGCATCATTGCCGCCGCCACCGAGCTGTCCACCCCGCCGCTCATGGCGATGAGCGCTTTTTTATTCATTGGATGCCGCCTCCTTCCGCAGCCATTGCAGCAGCCCGTCGTTTTCCCGGCGGGCAAGCCCCGCCCCCAGCCGCTGCCGCTGCGCCGGGGTCAGCTCCGCCAACAGCACCGCCGGCGGCTGCCCAAACTGCCGATACAGCTGCCGCGCCACCGCCTCCGGAGTGGCTATCTCCGTCTGCGCCATCCGCAGCAGGGTCTCGCACACCCGCTCCGGGCGGTTCTGCCGATACGGGTTCATGCTGTCCCGCCATGGCGGATAATATCCGCCGTTTTCGCCCGGGTCACCCGGACGAGATCCACCGGGGCGAGAAAAATCTGCGCCCCGATGCGCCCGCCGCTGATGATGACCTCATCGTACTGTAATACGCTCTCATGGATGACGGTGGGGAACGCCTTTTTCATTCCGATGGGGGTGCAGCCGCCCCGGATATAGCCGGTGAGAGGCAGCAGCTCCTTCACATGAATCAGCTCCACCGCCTTTTCGCCCACCGCCCGGGCGGCAGCCTTCAGGTCCACCTCCTCGGCAATGGGCAGCACGAACACATAGTGCCCGCCGCTTTTCCCCACCGCCACCAGCGTCTTAAAGCTGCGCTCATAGGGCTGCCCCAGCTGATCCGCCACCTGCACCCCGTCCACAAATTCCGGACAATCGTACAGATTGACTGTGTGGGGAATCTTCTGCTGCTCCAGCAGCCGCATAGCGTTGGTTTTTTGCTCCTTAGCCATCGGTTTTTGCCTCCTTCATGGCGTCCAGCGCCTGACGCAGGGTGTCGAGAGAGTCCCCGCCGCCCTTCGTCTCAATTTTCACCGCATAATAGGGCTTGCCGGCGGCGCTGATGAGCACCCGCCCGGGCAGCCCCGCCGTCAGCCGGGCGCCCGCCGCCATATCCAGCGTCCGGGGATACAGATACAGGGTGCCGCCCTGCTCCCGGATCTCCCGGATACCGCAGGCGGCAGCGGTATTGCGCAGCAGCGCCACATCGATCAGCCCCTGCACCGCCGCCGGCGGCTCCCCGAACCGGTCGATCAGCTCGTCATAGACGTCCATAGAGTCCTCGTCGGTGCGGATATCCGCGATGCGGCGGTAGATCTCCAGCCGCTGGGCGTTGTCGCCGATATAATTCTCCGGGATATGCGCCGATACAGGCAGATCCACCAGACAGTCCACCTGCGCCGCAGCCGGCTGCCCTTTTTCTTCCTCTACCGCCTCGGACAGCAGCTTGAGATACATATCGTAGCCCACCGCCTCCATATGCCCGTGCTGCTGAGCGCCCAGGAGATTGCCGGCGCCCCGGATCTCCATATCCCGCATAGCGATCTTGAACCCGGCGCCGAATTCGGTGAATTCCCGCATCGCCTCCAGCCGCTTTTCCGCCACATCGGACAGCTCCTTGCCCCGGGTGAAGGTGAGATAGGCATAGGCACGGCGGGAGGAACGCCCCACCCGCCCCCGCAGCTGATGCAGCTGGGACAGACCGTAGCGGTCGGCGTTCTCGATGATGAGGGTGTTCACATTGGGAATATCCACGCCGGTCTCGATGATGGTGGTGCAGACCAGCACATCCACCTCGTGCTCCAGCACCTGCCGCCAGATCTCCGACAGCTCCTCCTCGCTCATCCGCCCGTGCGCCACCGCCAGCCGCGCCTCCGGCACCCGGGCATGAATCGCCGCCGCACACATATCGATGTTGTCGATACGATTGTGGAGATAATACACCTGTCCGTCCCGGCGCAGCTCCCGCCGGATGGCGTCGGCGATGACCCCGGCATCCTGCTCCAGCACATAGGTCTGCACCGGGCGGCGATCCTGAGGGGCTTCCTCGATGACCGACATATCCCGGATGCCGCTCATGGCCATATTCAGGGTACGGGGGATGGGGGTAGCGGACAGGGTCAGCACATCCACGTTAGGAGTCAGTTCCTTGATACGCTCCTTCTGGCTGACGCCGAACCGCTGCTCCTCGTCCACGATAAACAGCCCCAGATCGTGAAACTGCACATCCGCCGACAGCAGCCGGTGGGTGCCCACGACGATATCCACCGCGCCGCTTTTCAGCTTGTGCACCGTTTCCGCCTGCTGCTTGGCGGTGCGGAACCGGGAGAGCATCTCCACATGCACCGGGAACCCTTCAAACCGCTTGAGAATGGTGTTGTAGTGCTGAAACGCCAGAATGGTGGTAGGCACCAGCAGCGCACACTGTTTCCCCTCGGTGACGCACTTAAACGCCGCCCGCAGTGCCACCTCGGTCTTGCCGAAGCCCACATCGCCGCACAGCAGCCGGTCCATGGGAATCGGGCGCTCCATATCGGATTTGATCTCGTCGATGCAGCGCAGCTGATCCTCCGTTTCGGCGTATTCAAAGTGGCGCTCAAAATCGTATTGCCATTCCTCATCGGGGCCGAATGCATACCCCGGCGACGCCATCCGCTTGCCGTATAGGGCGATGAGCTGCCGGGCGATATCCTTGACCGCCGAGCGCACCCGGGTCTTGGCCTTTTGCCATTCCTGCCCGCCCAGCCGATGGAGCTTAACGGTGGCGTCCTCCTTGGTGCCGATATACTTGCTCACCAGATCCAGCTGGGTCACCGGCACATACAGGGTGTCTCCCTTGGCGTATTCCAGCTTGATATAGTCCTTGACGACCCCCTGTACCTCCATCTGGTGGACACCCTGATAGACGCCGATGCCGTGGGCAGAATGCACCACATAGTCGCCCACCTGTAATTCCGACAGGCTGTGGATATCCAGCCCCTTATTCTGTTTGCGGCGGCGGGTGCGTTTCGCCGCCGCTACCCGGCCGTGGGTGATCACCGCCAACGCCGCATCCGGCAGCTCCAGCCCCGCAGACAAGCCTCCGGTGGTGACCAGTGCCTGCCCTTTCACCGGCTTCTCCGGCGCCTTGGCATATATGGCGGGGATGCCGGCTTTTTGCAGATCCTCTGCCAGCACCTGCGCCGCCTTTTCCTCGCCACCCGCCAGCACGACACACGCCAGCTTCCGGTCCAGACAGTCCCGCAGATCCTCCGCCAGCAGATCCACCCGCCCCGACCACACCGGCAGCTGCCGGGCGTTGACGGAATAGATGGCGGCGGGGCGGATATCCCCCTGCGCCCGGGCGAAGGCATCCAGCAGCAGACCGCTGCCCTGTTCGACCCGCCGTACGACATCGTTCCACTCCAGCAGATGGGTGGTCAGCTCCCGGCAGAGATGTCCCTCCGCCAGCAGCGATTCCACATCCTGCTCCAGCTGCCAGTGGGTGGTGCGCACCCGCTCCTTCAGCTTGGCGGGCTCACTGGCGACCAGCAGCGCATCCCGCAGATAGTCGAACAGCGTCGCCGGGGCATAGAGCAGCGAAATATACGGGTCCATGGAGGCGGGCTGCACCCCGCCCCGCAGCCGGTCGGCATCGGCCAGCAGGTTTTTCTTCACTTCCGCCGCCATACGCCCCCGCTGAGCGCCTGCCAGCTCCGTAAGTCGGACAGCCAGCGCCGCCGGGTCGTCGCAGGCGATCTCCGCCGCCGGCGGGATCGCCACCGCCTCCAGCGATTCGGTGCGCCGCTGGGACAGCAGATCAAAGGCGGCAATGGTATCCACCGTATCCCCCCACAACTCAATCCGCACGGGAGCGGCGCTGTCCGCCGGGTAGACATCCACGATCCCGCCCCGCACCGCAAACTGTCCGACACCCTCGATCTGGGCGCAGCGCTCATAGCCCGCCGCAGATAATGCGGCAGGCAGATCTCTGACCGGCAGCACCGCCCCGGCGGTCAGCTCCAGCGTCCGGGACAGCAGCGTATCCGGCGGGATGGTGTATTGAATTGCCGCCTCCACGCAGGCAACCACTGCGTCATAGTTTCCCTCTGCCAGCGTTGCCAGCGTGCCCAGCCGCATCTGCTCATATTCCCGGGAGGCGCTCTCCGTGGGGCGCAGGGTGATCTCCCGGGCAGGCAGATATTCCACCCGCAGCCCCAGCGCCCGCAGATCCTCCACCATCCGGGCAGCCTCCGCCTCGTCCGCCGTCAGCACCGCCACCCGGCGCTTCAGGCTCTGCCGCAGCCCGGCGGCGAACACCGCCTTATGGATATGCGCCAGCCCGATCACCGACACGGATCCGTGACCCGCCCGCAGATCGGCGCACACATTTTTATAGACCGGCAGCGCCGCCAGTCCGGCATCCCAAAAGCTCATACAGTTCTCCTGATTATTTTTAGTGCGAATAACGGTTCATCGCCTGGTCGATATGACCGGCGACGATCAGCTGTGCCGCCCCCGCCGCTTTTTCGTAGGCATCCTCCATCGCCGGCTGTTCGTCGGGCTTGAACCGGGACAGCACCCAGTCCGCCATATCGTAGGCGGGGTGCGGCTTCGCCCCCACGCCGATGCGCACCCGCGGAAAATCGTCGGTGCCGATGGAGGCGATGATGCTGCGCAGGCCCTTTTGCCCGCCGTCGCTGCCGCTGCGGCGCACCCGCACCGCCCCCAGGGGCAGAGCTACATCGTCGCTGAATACCAGCAGCTGCTCCGACGTCAGTTTATAGAAGTGCATCGCCGCCTGCACCGCCTCGCCGCTCAAATTCATAAAGGTCTGGGGGAACAGCAGCAGCACCCGTCGCCCGTCGATCTCGCCGGTGCCGGTGAGCGCCCTGCACTGTTTTTTATTCAGCTCCGTGTGCAGCTCCTTTGCCAGCGCCTGCAGCGCCCCGTAGCCGGCGTTGTGCCGGGTATTCTCATAGGCCATACCGGGATTCCCCAATCCCACGATCAGAAAATCCACCCCGCCGGTGCGTTGAAACAGCATCCGACTCCACTTCCTTTCCTCCTACATCATCGTTGTATTATAACAAATTCCGGACTTCTGTGCAAGCCCTTTGTCCGGCCGGCGCAGCAAAAATGGTAACAGGTTTGTAAACTTTCTTGCAAGTCGGGGCAAATTGTGGTATAGTAGCCGATGGCGCTCAAAAACAGGTGGGCCCGCAGCGGCAGGGAGGTGACAACGATCCGACTGACTGAAACAACGATCCGCTGGAATGAGCCGGCGACCTGGGCTATGCTTCTCATAGCCGTGATCCCCATCTTCCCGGAATATATCAGCTTTTTCCTGGTGATTGCCGCCACTGTTCCCGGTTATTTTGCCTTACGTAAGCAGACAGCCGTGCGTCCCGGACGCATATCCAAGCTGCTCCTGCTGTATATCGCCTATATCGGCATCGGGCTGGCCTATTCGGTCTCGCAGAACAGCACCCTGCTCACCTTCGGTATGTGGGGCTTTTTCTTCGGTATGTTCTGCCTGCTGCGCGCTCTGCTCACCAGTCGGGAGCGGCTGGAAGCACTGGCGTGTTTCATCACCCTGACCGCCGCCGTGGTTGGTCTGATCGCCTGTCTGCAATTCTATATCGGCGATTTCACCGATACCAATCCCATTCGGTTCTGGGGCTTTCTGGACAAGCACGTATACCAGTGGCTGCCCCTGAAAACCAGCCGCATCGACTATATGCTGCGCTCCTGCTCCACTTTCAATAATCCCAATGTGCTGTCGGAATATCTCACCATGACCATTCCTCTGGGTGTATTCTACGCCAAAGGGCAGCCGGAAAACACCTTCGCCAAGCACGCGGCCAACGGCTGCCTGATTCTGATGGTGGCCGGCGTGATCTTCTCTTTCTCGCGGGGAGGTTATATCGCTCTGGCCGTATTGCTGGCGGCGTTGGCCTTTTTCAATCTGCGGGAGCACTTTTCCTCCATCGTGGTGTATGCCTTCTCCGGCCTGCTGCTGATCCCCGGCCGAGCGGTGGAGCGCATTCTCAGCATTCTCCCCGGCATCAAGACCGGCAGCGATATCCTCGACAGCTTCAAGGTTCCTGCCGAGCAGATCGGTTCCGCCGCCCAGGAGGTCATCAGCACATCCGGGGCCGACGTGGCCATCAATATCCGCTGGCAGATCTGGCTGGAATCCCTGAAGATGTTTGCGCAGCGTCCCCTATGCGGCTACGGCACCGGCATCCACGCCACATGGAAGCTGTTCTTGCAGCGGGATCTGCCCGTCGTGCACGCCCACAATCTGGTATTACAGCTGCTGGTGGAGGGCGGATTGATCGGTCTGTGCATTTTCCTGTGTCTGGGTTTCCGGACGGCTGTCAACGGGCTGGAGCTGATGCGGAAGAACTGGCAGCCCCGCTCCTTCTGGATGGGGTATGCGGTCATTGGCTTCGGAGTCGCTTTCTGTGTGCAGGGAGTATTCGATTATCCGCTGATGACCCCTAAGCTGGTATGCCATTTCATGCTCATGCTGGTGCTGGCCGAACGGGCGGTGCGACTGTTCGATACCCGTTCTCTTTCGTTGCGGAAATACCTGAAAAAGCGTCGGGAAAGGCGGCACCGGACAGCCGACTGACCGATGCCGCAAAACCCCATCCGCACAGCACAGGCAAAAGCGGCGGCAATTGAGCCGTCCAATCAAATCTTCATATACCAAAAGGTACCCCGATGATACCCATCCGGCTATCGACGGGGTACTTGAATTTTTTACAATATGCTTAGACAAAGCGATCCGGGTATAGCGAGCTTTTCGGCTGAAAGCCAGAAATAACTGTCACAGGCTCTTTGCACCACCGAGGAACGGCTTTCCTATTCCCCGATGTTGGGGCAGCAAATCTTTGATTCCGATCTCAACAAACCGGTGATCTGCATCGACCCTCATCGAAAACTATGGGTAGATTATTCCGGCAGCGGCATTGGAGGCTCCTTACAACTACAACGAAAAAGAGCCATCGGCGATTGCCGATGGCTCTTTTTCGTTGATTGGGGCAACAGTCCGGCTACTTCTCGGAGACGGCGGAGCGTTTTTGACGCTCCTTTTGCTGCTTGATCACCTTCAAACGGGAAAAATCCTCCCGCTCCTTTTCCTCCAGCGCTTCGGTGATGTCCTTGATGGTGGTGCGGAACTGGGGGATCATCACGTTCTTCAATGCGTTCGCGCGTTTCTGGGTCTTGCGGATGGCATTGGCCAGCAAATAGACACTGCTGCCGATCTCCGCCAGCTCCACCGTCAGCTCTTTTACCTGCCGAAAGCGCTCATAGGCCTCGTCCAGCATGGAATTGGTGGTAGAGAGCGGGTAGTTGGCATAGCTGGTGCTATGCAGCCGCACCGCCGGCAGCTCCACCCCCATCACCGAGCGATAGTCGATCTCCAGCCCCTCTTCCACCGGGATGTTGCGCACATGATCCTCGCAGAAGCCCAGGGTCAGATTGGCCTTTTGCAGTGCCGCATAGGCTTCGGCATAGGTCGAGTCGATCCGGCTCTGCACATCCGTCGCCTTGTCGATGAGCTGCATCATCTCCCGGATGAGAATATTGCGCTTGCGATCCATCAGATCGTAGCCCAATTCTGCCAGCTCCAGACTTTTCTTCGTCGCCATGAGATTGCCCTTGGTGGGCGCTACCTGTGCCATTCCGAATCACTCCTTTCCGATTTTTATACGCACCGCTCCCGCAACGGCACCAGCGGCGATCGTCCGCCCGAACAGGCCCCTATCGCCCGGAGGTCATGCCTTTTCTGCGGGCGCATCGTAATACTGATCCAGCAGCTTATCGTCGATACGATCCAGCTGATTGCGGGGCAGCAGCCGCAGCAGCTCCCAGCCGATATCCAATGTCTCCAGCATCGTGCGATCGGTGAAACCCTGGTTGAGAAACCGCTGCTCAAACGCCCGCCCGAAGGACAGCATCTGCTTGTCGCTGTCGCTCAGCTCCTCCTCGCCGATGACCGAGGCCAGCGCCCGCACATCCTGCACCTTGGCATAGCAGGCAAACAGCTGATTGGCCACCGACTGGTGATCCGACCGGGTGAACCCCTCGCCGATGCCGCTCTTCATCAACCGGGACAGGGAGGGCAGCACACTTATGGGGGGATAGATGCCCTTGCTTTCCAGCGTGCGGTCCAGCACGATCTGCCCCTCGGTAATATACCCGGTCAGATCGGGGATGGGGTGGGTGATGTCGTCGTTGGGCATGGACAGGATGGGCACCTGGGTGACCGAGCCCTTTTTGCCCCGGATCATACCCGCCCGCTCATACAGGCTGGCAAGATCGGAATACAGATAGCCGGGATACCCCTTCCGCCCGGGGATTTCCCCCTTGGAGGAGGAAAATTCCCGCACCGCCTCGCAATAAGAGGTCATATCGGTGAGGATCACCAGCACGTGCATTTCCAGCGTAAAAGCCAGATATTCTGCCGCCGTCAGAGCGCAGCGGGGGGTGATGGTGCGTTCCACGATGGGGTCGTTCGCTAAATTCAGGAACATGACCACCCGCCCCATGGCGCCGCTTTCTTCAAAGGAGCGGCGAAAGTAATCCGCCACATCGTTTTTCACGCCCATAGCAGCAAAAACGATGGCAAAATCCTCTCCGTCGCCGATATTGGCCTGCCGGGCGATCTGCACCGCCAGCTCGTTATGGCGCATACCGGAACCGGAGAAAATGGGCAGCTTCTGCCCCCGGATGAGGGTCGTCAGCCCGTCGATGGCGGAGATACCGGTATTGATATAGCTGCGGGGCATAATGCGGGATACCGGATTGATTGGTTTGCCGTTCACGTTCTCCCGGCGCTGAGGATACACCTCTCCCAATCCGTCCAGCGGCCGCCCCACACCATCGAATACACGACCCAAAATTTCCGGGGACAAGGGCAGCTCCATGGGGTGCCCCGTCAGGGACACCCGGGTATTCTCCAGCGACAGCCCCCGGGTGCCCTCGAATACCTGCACCACGATCCGCTGCCCGCTCATCTGCACCACCCGCCCCATGCGGGAGGTGCCGTCGCCGCCGCGCAGCTCTACGATCTCCTCGTTGGCGGCGTCGGGCACGCCGTCCAGCACCACCAGAGGGCCGTTGATCTGGGCAAGCCCTGTATGCTCGATTATCATCGCTTTATCCCTCCTTAGCCATCCACCGGGCGGATGGCGGACAGGGTGTTGTCGATTTCGGTGATATACCCGTCCAGCAGCTCGATGCGGGCATTGGGCACATCGTATTTCATCTTGACCGCCTTATCGAACAGCCCCGTCGCCAACAGCTTGGACAGGGGCACCTGCCGCGTCACCAGCCGCAGAGCTGCATGGTGCAGATGGAGGATCACCCGCATCATCTTCTGCTGCTTTTCCAGCGATACGAAGGTGTCGTCGGGATGAAACGCATTCTGCTGCAAAAAGCCCACCCGGATCACCCGAGCCGTCTCCAGCACCAGCTTCTGGTCGTCGGGCAGCACATCCGCACCGATGAGCTTGACAATATCCATCAGCCCGTCCTCTTCGGCAAGGATGCCTGCCAGTTCCTCCCGATCCTTGAGGAACCCGGCGCCCATCTGCTTTTCATACCAGGGCGCCAGATCGGACAGATACTCGCTGTAGCTCTTGGTCCAGTTGATGGCGGGATAGTGCCGGGCATAGGCGAGGCTCTTATCCAGCGCCCAGAAGCACCGGGTGAACCGCTTGGTATTCTGCGTGACCGGCTCGGAGAAATCCGCCCCCTGGGGAGACACGGCGCCGATCACCGACACGGAGCCCTCACCGCCGCCCAGCGGCTCCATATACCCGGCGCGCTCATAGAATTCGCTCAGCCGGGAGGGCAGGTAGGCCGGGAACCCTTCGTCGGCGGGCATTTCCTCCAGCCGTCCGCTGATCTCCCGCAGCGCCTCCGCCCACCGGGAGGTGGAATCCGCCATGATGGCGGCATGATAGCCCATATCCCGATAGTATTCCGCCAGCGTAATGCCGGTATAGATGGACGCCTCCCGGGCGGCCACCGGCATATTGGAGGTATTGGCGATCAGCACCGTCCGCTCCATCAGGGAACGTCCGGTGCGGGGGTCCGTCAGCTCGCCGAATTCTCCCAACACATCGGTCATCTCATTGCCCCGCTCACCGCAACCGATATAGACGATGATGTCCGCATCGCACCATTTGGCAATCTGATGCTGGGTCATGGTCTTGCCGGTGCCGAAACCGCCCGGCACCGCCGCGGCACCGCCCTTGGCGATGGGGAACATGGTGTCGATGATCCGCTGACCGGTGATCAGGGGCATGGTGATGGGCAGCCGCCGTTTCACCGGACGGGGCACCCGGATGGGCCATTTCTGGCACAGAGTCAGCTCCCGCTCCTCCCCGGCGGCGGTGCGCAGCCGCACCACCGGCTGGTTGACGGTATATTCTCCGTTCTCCGCCACCCAGACCACCTCGCCGCTCACCTGGGGCGGCACAAGACAGCGGTGGGTGATGGATGCGGTCTCCGGGCAGGTGGCATACACCTGTCCGGGAGATACGGTATCCCCCACCTGAACCGTCACCGTCACCGCCCAGCGGCGGTTCTCATCCAGCGTCGGCACCTGCACCCCCCGACGGATAAATGCCCCGTCCGCATCCCGGATCGCCTCCAGCGGTCGCTGGATCCCGTCAAATATCCCATGCAGAATCCCGGGGCCGAGGGTGGCGCACATGGGGCCGTCGGTGCTGACCACCGGCTCGCCGATGCGCAGCCCCTCCGTCTCCTCGTACACCTGAATGGTGGCACCGGTCTCCTCCAGCGCGATCACCTCGCCGATGAGCCGCTCCCGGCCCACGTACACCATATCCATCATGGACAGATCCGTGCGTCCGGCGACTGTCACCACGGGGCCGTTGATCGAATGTATGGTTTTCTCCATTCCTGTGGCCTCCTTAAAGCCCGCCAGCAAATTCACCCGACCCGGTCAATGCCGTCCGGCAGGCTTTGCTGCAATGCTCGTCAACTTACAGAACCGCCAACCCGGCCTGCTCCCGGAAGCGGGGCTTCTCCCGCTCCAGACGAGCGGCCAGTGTATCGTCTGCCCGCAGCGATGCCGCCGCGCTCTCCATCCGCAGCCCGCCCAGCGTGTTAGCCTCGTCGCTTTCCACCCGGCAGGGGCGACCAAAAGCCGCCTGTACCCGGTCGGCAAAGGCAGCGTCTGCCGGACGCAGATACACCACCGCATCGGTGACACCGGCGGGCAGCAGCGCTCCCAGCCGCGCCGCCGACCTCTCCAGCAGCATCCCATACTCCGGCGTGGCGGCGAATGCCGCCACCGCCCGGGCAGCATCCTCGAACACCTTCTGTTCGTAGGCATCCCGCAGACCGACCAACCGCCGCCGGGAGGCACTGCGATAGGCCGACAGCTCCACATCCGTCTGCTGCTTCACCTGACCGATTGCCCGCTGATACAGCACCTCATGCCGGTCGTGCATTTCCTTCTCCGCTTCCTGCATGCGGGTGTGGGTATACGCAGCTGTTTCCTCTTCCGTTTTCCGGCAGGATTCCTCGGCGGCCTGCCGGATCGCCTCCAGAAACAGCGGCAATTTATCCTGTATATCATTCATAGCTATTCCGCCCCTCCGAAAGCTCAGAATTTCACCCCGATGGCATCACGCACATACCGGGTGATGCTGTCCTTGCTGCGCACCCCATGCCGATCGGGAATCTCCACGATCAGTGGACGGGACACGCTGGTCTTGATGGGATAGATCAGGGAATCGCACTGCCGGGCCAGTCTCTCGGTGATGAGAAGAATGCCCACCTCCCGGTCAGCCACCGCCTGCCGCAGATACCGCTCCACCTCGGCCGGCTCATGGGCGACCACCCCTTCGATGCCTGCCATACGCATTCCCATCTGGGTGTCTACGTTATCGCTGATGAGAAAGAATTTCATGGTTCTTCCCCGCCTGTCGTCACAGCACACCCAGACCCTTAAGGATCAGGATGGAGATAACCACGCCGTACAGCGCGATGGACTCGCCCAATGCCACGAAGATCAGCGCCCGGCCGAACATCTTCGGATCCTCGCTGGTGGCCCCGATGGCCGCCGGAGCGCCCGCCGCCACGGCGATGCCGCCGCCGATACCGGCCAGCCCCGTCACCAGACCCGCCGCCAGCAGACCGAGACCCAGCGCCAGACCGTCGGCGGATTTTTCCTCTGTCGCCTCAGGGGCAGCCGTGGCGGCGACATCCGAGGAGGATGCCGCCGTGCCCTCCGCCGAAACGGTCATCGCCATCATACCGCACATCACCAGCAGCACCCCGGCCGCCGCCAGATTCATACACACCATCTTTTTCGGGGATGCGCCCCGCCGCACCTTATATACGGCAAACGCCACCGTCGCCGCCAGCACCAGCACGGGAAGAATAAACAACATTGCTTTCATTGTGATACCCTCCATGTATTTGTATTTCACAGTTTATACCTGCAGGCGTCTTATGCCTGTTTCTGACGCACCGTATCGCTCAGCCGGAAGGCATGGAACGGCTGTCCGTCCCCCTGATAGAACCGGCTGAACATCTCATAAAAGCCCAGACGCAACACCTGAATATAGGTCAGCACGCCCTCGATGCCCATGATGAGCAGATTCCCCAGCACCAGCACCAGAATGCGGCCGAAGCCCGCCGCCGGAGCCATGGAATACACCACCAGCATCATCCCGGCGTGCACCAGCACAAAGGCGCCCACCCGCAGGAAAGACACGGTGTTGCTGAAATAGGACAGCACGTATTCGATCAGCTCAAACAGATTGGCCAGCAGGTAGTCCCCCCAGCTCTCCGGTTTCCAGTCCGGCCTGCGCTCCACCAGTCCGATGAGGATCTCCTTAAAATACAGGATGAGGAAACCGACCACCAGCGGCCAGGTGATCCACGCCGACGGAATAACCGCGAAGGCTTCGCCGCCCATGAATTTGAGAATTTGCAGCACCAGACACACATACACCACGATGCCGGTCACGCCGTTTTCACTGAACAGCGCCGCGCCCACTTGCCGCCGCTTGAGGCAGGTGGCAATATTCAGCCCCATCGCCACGATCAGCAGGAACACGCCGATGCCGATGGCCGTCACCAGAATGAGGGTGATATCCTGCATGATGGTGATGGGCTTGTGCATATGCAGCACATTCTCATAGAAACCATCCAGCGCTTCCTCATTGCCGAACACCGAGCCGAACAGCGTGCCGAACACCGCCGAGGACAGCCCGCACCGCAGCAGGATCCCCCCCATGCGGCTGCGGTTCTTCAGCCACAGGAACAGTCCCAGCGCCGCCACGCACAGTCCCTGCCCCAGATCGGCAAACATGATACCGAACAGCAGCGTATACACCACGGACAGGAACAGCGTCGGGTCAATATCGTGATAGCCGGGGATGCCGTACATCTCCACAAACTCTTCATAAGGGCGAATCAAACCCGGGTTTTTCATCTTCGTCGGCGGCTTCGCTCCGGCGGAGGGCTTCTCCAGCGTCAGCTCCACGTCCACCGCTTCTGCGACCGCCCGCACGGCGGCATCCTCCTTCACCGGCACCCAGCCGCACAGGAAGAAGTATTCGCCGTGCACCACCGCCCGGCTGCGGATCTCGTGCAGCGCATTGCGGTACAGCAGCCGGGAATACATGAAATCGCAGGCCTCCTGCTGCTCGTCCCACAGCTTACGCAGCTGGTCGTCGATGGCATCCAGCTCCGCCGTTGCCCGGTCCAGCCGCCGCCGGTATTCCTCCATGGCCTTTTCCGGCGTATCGAAGGCCTGAGGCAGCCGCAGGCGCTGAAAATACAGCGCCGCAAACAGCCGATCCACCTCGTCCGCCTTGTTCGCCGGGGTGAAATACACCCCCCAGACCTCCTCACCCTCCCGGGAACAGGGGAAAAAGAGCAGATACGGGTCCTGCTCAAACCGTTTGAGTTTCTCCAGATTTTCCGCCGGCATCCGGCCGAAACGAAAACGGATGAATTTGCTCTCATACAGCTCATTGAGGGGCAGATCCATCTGCACGAAATGCTGCAAATCCCTCACGGCGCGGGCATCCTCGTCCTTTTCCGCCAACAGCGCCGTGCGCTTGTCCTGCAGCTCCTTCACCCGGTTGGACATGGCGGACAACAGCTGAGAATCCACCTGCGCGTCATCCCGGCTATCCCGCACCTCGTCCCGGTAATGCAGCTCCCGACCGAAAGCCTGCGCCACCTCCTGCACCGCCGCCAACCGTTCGGCATAGGAATTCGGCTCCGTCAGGGGCGTATACCCCATAGACCCCGGAATAAACTCCGTCGCCGGTTCCACCTGCACCCGTCCGTCCAGGCAGCAGCGATCAATAAACGCATCCAGCGCATCCAGCTTGCCGGAGGCGCGCATCATCCACATTTTCTCGACTGCCATACGTTCAATCGCCTCACTTTTCCACGCCGATCAGCATCCCGGCGGCCGTATCCGTTGCGCCATAGCGCACGCCCTCCACCAGATGCAGGATATTCTTCAGCTCCAACCGTCGGAGGGTCGCATAGCACAGCATCGCCACCGACGGATCGGTGGTGAACCGCAGCTGCCGCTGACACTGAGCGAAACGCCAGCGTTCCACCGCCAGCTCCACATAGTCCTCCGGGCGCACCGTCAGCTCCCGATACCGGGTGCGGGACAGCGCCTCATTGAACTGCCGCCGGTCGGTTGCCGCCAGCAGCCTGCGCAGCTGAGCATCGGTCAACAGACCGCCCTCCAGCAGAAATGCTCCGGCCTCCGCCGGAAACCGCCGCAGCACCCCCGTGCGGTAGATGATCACCAGATCGTCCAGGTCAATCCCGGTCCGCAGCAGCTCCTCCACCGCCCGGCGCTCAGCGCCGGTGTACGTTCTTTCCACCATCTCCAGCAGCTGTCGGGTACAATGCTGTCGCAGCGCCCGATCCATCGCCGCCATATCCACCGGGACGTCCGGCCGCACCAGAGGGCGGCACAGCTTTTCATAGGGCGTACCGACCAGAGCTCCGATCAGCGTCTCCGCACCGTCCGCCCGCTCCACCGCCGACCAATCGACAACCGAATGTGCGGCGAAAAACGCCGGTGCGGCCGGCAGCTCCACCGGCAGACGACCGACGGCATAGGTCAGGGCCTGCTCCAGCCGCTCCGTCTCCCATTCCAGCAGAAAGCAGATGTAGAAAGGAGAATGGATGGCATAGGCATACCGGGACAGCCCCGCCAAATGGCGGCTCTGGATCTCCCGCAGCTGATTTTCCAGCCGACCCCGATGCACTGAGCCCGGATCGGTGGCAGTCATATACTGCCCATAGGGCGTTTTCTCTTTGAGATAAGCGGCCAGATCGGCAAAGGTGCGACAGCCACGCATATCCTCATATTGTCTTGGCGTCAACCGCCGGGCGTACATAGCCCGGGTCTTCGTCAGCAGTGCATTTTCCGCAGCGTGCATGGCTAATTCTTCACTCCCGCTCCGTTACACGGGCCGCCAGATCGGCCACCCAGATATCGTGCATCTGCTCCACACGAGCCGCCATAGCGGCCACCAACTCCATCTGCCGGGCGTCCACAGCGGCTTTTTCGGCGGCCAGACGGCGGGATTGCTCCTCTCTGGTGTAGGCTTCCGCCTCCCTCACGCCGTTCTCATAGGCGGTCTGCAGATCCCGGCGGCGCTGGGCCACCGTATCTTCCACACGGCGGCGTTTTTCCTCCGCCTGTTCCTCCTGCTGACGCGCCTGTTTATCCACCTGTAAAATGGCGGCGATACTTTTTTCGATCATCCGGATCCCTCCTTCATCGACCGATAGGTATTATACTCCGATTTCACACAAATTACAATATCTTAAAAGTGTATGGCAACTATATCCCACGAATATATATATATGCTCGTGCAAACCTGCTCAGGCATGGCTGCCGCGCACCTGTTTTTTCCAATTCAGTCTGGTATTTCCATCCCTGTCGGCGAAAAAATTGCGTATGCTATTCCCGGGCGCATCGAAACGAATTTTTCTGTCCGCCCGATACACCGATCCCCCGCCGGAACCCGGCCGCCGACAGCATACAGCAAACCCCGGCGAGTGCTCACGCACCCGCCGGGGCAATCCTGCAAGGCTCTCTGGCGGGACTTAACCCAACTCAGCGAAGTACTTGATGGTACGAACCATCTGGCTGGTGTAGGAGTTCTCGTTGTCGTACCAGGACACGACCTGCACCTGATAGGTGTCGTCGTCGATCTTCGCCACCATGGTCTGAGTGGCATCGAACAGGGAGCCGTACCGCATACCGATGACATCGGAGGACACGATCATATCCTCATTGTAGCCGAAGGACTCGGAGGCAGCCGCCTTCATCGCCGCATTGATACCCTCCACGGTGATGTCCTTGCCCTTGACAACCGCCACCAGAATGGTGGTGGAGCCGGTGGGAACCGGCACACGCTGGGCAGAGCCAATCAGCTTGCCGTTCAGCTCGGGGATCACCAGACCGATGGCCTTAGCCGCACCGGTGGTGTTGGGGACGATGTTCTGGGCACCGGCACGGGCGCGGCGCAGGTCGCCCTTGCGCTGGGGACCGTCCAGGATCATCTGATCGCCGGTGTAGGCGTGCACGGTGGTCATGATGCCGCTCTCGATGGGAGCGTAATCATTCAGAGCCTTGGCCATGGGAGCCAGGCAGTTGGTGGTGCAGGAAGCGGCGGAGATGATCTTGTCCTCGGCAGTCAGGGTCTTCTCGTTCACGCTATACACGATGGTGGGCAGATCCTTACCGGCGGGAGCGGAAATAACCACTTTCTTTGCACCGGCGTTGATGTGCGCCTGCGCCTTATCCTTGGAGCAGTAGAAGCCGGTGCACTCCAGCACCACATCCACGCCCAGCTTGCCCCAGGGGCACTCGTTGGCGTCCTTGATGGCATAGATCACGATCTTCTTGCCGTCGACGGTGATATAGTTATCCTCGCCCTCGCCCTCATGGAAATCCACGGTGTGACCCATGGCCACATAGTTGCCCTGAGCCGTATCATACTTCAGCAGGTGAGCCAGCATCTTGGCGCTGGTCAGATCGTTGATGGCCACGACCTCGTAGCCCTCGGCACCGAACATCTGGCGGAACGCCAGACGGCCGATCCGGCCGAAACCGTTAATTGCAACTTTAACTGCCATAACACAATTACCTCCGTTTATTTAGTCTGTCTGTATTTTACCGCAAATCCCCCGGAATTGCAAGATGTTTGTTACATTTTTAACCAATTCATCGCTACTTTCGGAGTTTTGTACAAATCACACGAATCGGCGATCAACGCCGTATTCACATTCAACAAAAGGAGTCGATCATGTCCATACCACGATCTTCCAAGCCCGAAGCCAAAGCCGAAGGCAGCCGCCGGGAGCAACTGGCGGCATATTTCCTGTCCGTGCCGTCTCCGGAGCAGCAAACACCGGAGCAGCAAACGGTATACTATGCCAGGCTGCGGGAGCTGGGGCAGCTGGAGATCGACGAGGTGCTGCAAAGCAGCGGCGGCAACCGTCCGCTCCTGTGGGGGAATCCCGTGCCACTGATGCAGAATCTGCTCACCGCCGCTCAGCGGCTGGCCGCCGGACTGGGACAGCCGCTGTTCGTATTTCCGGCCAAGGAAACCGCCATTGATTTCAGCGCCATGCTGCACCCCCGTATCCTCTCGTTGGGACTGTTGGGGCTGCTGCGGGAAGCCTGCCGCACGGCGCCGCACCGGCCGCTGTGGGTGCGGATGCAGGAGCAGGCCCACTGCCTGACCGTCACCGTCACGGCCGACGCCCCCTTCGGTACCGAGGAGGCCCTGCGGCTCATACAGGAAAGCGCCCGGCTGCACAAAGGCAGTCTGGCGCTCTGCGGGAATTCGGTAGCTTTCTCCATCGGACGCACAGAAGAGATCCCCTCGGGCACCCGTCCGTATGTGATCCCCACGGCGGACGAGCTGCTGCGGGATACCCTGTCCCCGGTATGGACCGGGTTCATTGCCTGGCTTTACTCCCCGGTGTCCTCCGCCGGAGATCCGGCTGCGGGAGAATCGGCATCGGAATCGCCGACAACGTCCGCTTCCGCATCCTCGCCGGAACCGGACACACCGGATTCCGACTCCGGCAGCCGCGGCGAGCCGTAAGCCCAGGCCAGCGCATAGCCCAGCGCCATAATCCCGATGGCCAGATCGGGTGCGCCGGCCAACTGACTGGCCAGATACGCCTCCGTATCGCCCAGCAGGAACATACACAGACGGGTGAGCGGCCCGGTGATGGCAAACAGCGCCGTTCCCAGCGCATAGAAGACCAGCAGGCCGGGCTTAACACTGCCGATGCCGGAGGCGTACCGCGCCAGCTTGAACAGGAACAGCATCTCCAGCAAAAACATGCCGAAATCGTAAAAGCTCTCGGAAAGGCGCACGGCGCTGGCATAGGACATCTCATACCGTGCCAGCCGAAACCACATCCACAGCACCGGCAACAGCAGCGGCGCGGCGCTCATGCCGATGCGGGTGCCACCCTCCGCCGCCATACGCAGCCCGAAATACACCAGCCCCGCGCCGCCGCCGATGCCGCACAGAAGATACAGCCATAGCAGCGGCACGGCCAGTCCGGCAAGCTGGGCCGCCTGCGGCTCCGGCATGACGCCGCTGATCCAATAGTCGAGCATCTCCCACAGAGAGCCGCCGGCCAGCACACCGCCGGCCACCATGGTCAGCAGCGCCACCGGGAGCGCCGCCGCGCCGGTCACGTCGATCCTCCGGCGAGGGGTCAGCAGGCCGAAGATCCCCAGCGCGATCAATGTGACCAGCATCACGCCGATGACCACGCCGCTCATGGCAAACCGGCCGGTATCGTCGTCCCGCAGCGTGGGCATCAGCGCCACCCGCAGCACCAGCGTCACCGCCGTCATGCCGCCCCCTACAAGAGCCGCCGCGCGCACGGCACCGCTCCATTTTCTGATATTCATTCGTTGCACGGTCTGTCGCCGCCTTTCCTCCGTCGCCCGTCGTGCGTGCATATTCGCCGCATCCGCCGCATATGCTTGACACAGTGGGACAACCGGTACCGTTGATCCGACAGAACGAAGACCGCGCCCGCCGTATACGGCGGACCGATGCCGTCCTGTCCGGATAATATCTCTTATCATAGTCCGTTTTGCCCTCAAAGTCAAGGGCAATACCGCACAAAACCCGTCCGCCGATGCCGCCACGGGATGTACTATGCGGTGCTGCCCACAGAAATAACCGGAAGGATGAGCCACATGAAAGGATATGCCGCTCTGTTTCTGACCGTTGCCGTACTGCTGCTGCTGTTTCCCCTGCCCGCCCTGCCACGGGCGGCCTCGCCGACCGCGCCCCCGGCCGAATCTGCCCCTCCGGTCGAATCGACCGCACCCGCATCGGGCGAGCAGTCGTTTCGGGTGCTCGCCGGCGGCGAAGTGGTTTCGTTGTCCGAGCGGGAGTTTCTCATCCGCACTCTGGCCTTCGAAATGCCCGCCTCCTATCATACCGAAGCGCTGAAGGCTCAGGTCGTAGCCGCCTATACATACTACGGACGGCAGCGGCAGCTGCACCGCGAGAACCCCGACCCGACGCTGAAAGGGGCGGATTTCGCCACACCGGACGAAAAATTCCCGGCACAGTATGACGAAACCGCCCTGCGGCAGCGGTGGGGCAACCGGTATGAGCCGAACTATCAAAAGCTGTGCGCCGCCGTTGACGCGGTGGCAGGACGCTATATGACCTGCGGCGGCGAATGGATTGACGCCTGCTATTTTGCCCTCAGCTGCGGCAGCACCGAATCCGCCGCCGTGGTCTGGGGGAATGATCTGCCGTATTTGCAGCCGGTGGCCAGCCCCGGCGACCGGTTATCCCCTCAGTTTGAAACCGCCGTGTCACGGACGGCCGATGAGGTCAAGGCGGCGCTGACGCAGGCGTTTCCGCAGGTCGCGCTGGAGGGGGACCCGGCGGAATGGCTCCGGGACCCGGTGCTGTCCTCCGCCGGAACGGTGGCCACCCTCACCGTCGGGGGCCAGACCGTCCGGGGATCGGCCGTGCGCACGGCCCTGAACCTGCGCTCGGCGGCGTTTACCTATACCTGTCGGGACGGCACCTTTCAGTTCACTGTGCACGGCTACGGGCACGGCGTCGGCATGAGCCAATACGGCGCCGATTATCTGGCGCGACAGGGATATTCCTACGATGAGATCCTCCGATACTACTACACCGGCATCACACTGGAACCGGCCGCTTGAACGACGACCCATAGGCCATGCCGTCCCCGGTTGACAAGGCCGAGAACGGCATACTATTCCGGAAACGGTGTCTGCCGGTTACAGCAGCGCACGGCTTAAAGCTCCGGCTTTGAGAAAGGCGGCGAGGCACTGTGCATTTTACAGAGGAAGACCGGCATCGGGGGACAGCGATCCGGCTCCGGCAGATCTCTGCCCGTTGCGGGCAGTGCTGTCTCACCTTTTGGTATATCGACAAGTAAGCGGGCCATCTCGGGGTACAGGAAACTCAAGAGACGGCCGCAGCAATACGGGCTTTGGGGACCGGACGGCAGACAGGGCTCGCCGGATTGCCCAAAAGCGCTATCCTCCGCCGACAGGTATCCCCACTCCGCCGCTGCGACCCGATGAAAGCAGAACGCTCCCCGGCGGGAAACCCGCCGGGGAGCCAAACAGGACTTATTCTGCCAGCCGCCGGAACATATCCGCAAATAAGGCGTCCCGTCGGATGGCGGTGATATACCGCATGGGCTTGCGGGTGGAATCATAGGCGTAGCGGGAATCGTATTCCACCACCGGCGCGGGGCGTATATCGGCGTTCATAAACCGGTTGCCGTCATTCATCAGCCACGCCACGGCGGTCACATCCCAGAGGGAGCGGCTCCAGGGGCGCTCCACCGCCTCGTTGCGGTATTCATCCACCGTCAACCGGCACAGATAGTCCGCCAGCGCCCCTTTCCCGCTCAGCCAATGCTCCAGCTCATACCGGGTGGTGACAAATTGCTCCACCACCCCGAAGCAGGGCAGCTGCACCAGCGGCGCCGGGCTGTCAACCACCACCCGGGCGGCGGCTATATCCTGCACCATATTGAACTCATCGGTGCGGGGCAGATGCTGGGCATGACCGCCCAGCCACACGATCACCACGTTTTCGGCGATGGCGGGCTCCATCAACAGCGCCGACGCAATATCGGTCAGCACCCCGATGCCCACCAGATACAGGGGCTTTTCCGGGGAATACCGCCGCGCCGTCTCCACCATAAACCGGGCAGCCGGAGACTCCACCGGCGTTTTTTCGTCCGGCAGATACGCCCGGCAGCCGGGATAACACCGCTCCAGCAGGTCCTCCCGTCCCGCCACCGTTACCACCTGCCGCAACGCCCTCCAAGTCATATCCGCCCCTTGCGCCGGGTCGGTTATCCCCAGCGTCCCCGTAAACGGGGCGGAGCAAAGCCCCACCGGCCGCAGCCGCTCCCCGCAGCGCAGCAGATACCCGATGGCAAACTGGTCGTCAATCTCATTGGAGACGTCTGTATCCAGAATTACGTCCACCGGCTCTGTCGGGACATCCAGATTTTTTCGGTACTGTGCATAGGTCATACTTATCTCACCTCAGCCGTTGTTGGTATGGACAGTATACCGTACCTCCGGGGGTGTGTCTATCCTCCAACGGCTGTCTTTCTTATACGCAGTGGCTTTTTCGGTATTCGGTTGGGGCAACGCCAAAGCGCCGCCGGAACGCCGCCGAAAATTGGGGCGCCGTGAAAAATCCGCAGCGGTATGCCACCTCCGTGCAGCTCACCGCCGGGTTTTCCAGCATCCGGCAGGCTCCTTGCAGCCGCCGCTCCAGCAAATATGCCCGGGGAGATTGCCCGGTCACCTGCTTAAAATAGTGGTGGAAATGATCATAGCCGTAATGAAATTGCTGCGCCAATTCCGAAAACACGATCTTCTCGTGGTAGTTTTCGTCCAGATATTGAATGACAAACTGAAAATCCTTATGCATATGCCGGCGAGAGCTGGGCTGCCACCGCAGCAGCAGCGCCACCAGCTCCCGCAGCTTGGCGGACAGCATCAGCCGGTATCCCTCCGGCTGCTCCAGCAGCTCCCGCAGCACGGTTTTCAGCACGGGATACAGCTCCCCGCTGCCATCCACTCCCACGGTCAGCGGCAGCGGCACCGGGCTGGTAAACTGCACGACCAGAAGGGAGGAATCCCCCCGGTGGGTCTCCCCGTGCAGCATTCCCGGCGGCATCAGGGCAAAGACCGCCGCCCCCAGCGGGTAGGCTTGCCCCTCAATCACCGTTTCACCCTCATCCAGCATATAATACACCAGCTCATAGCACTGATGGAAGTGCATCCCTACCGCAAACGGTCCCTCCCGCACCCACTTTACGGCGGTCAGCACCGCAAATTCCGTCTCACCCGCTTGTGTCATGGCTTTCGCTCCCTTCACCGCTCTCACTGACGGTAAGCATACCGCATTTTAGGAGGATTGTCTACCGGGTTTTGCAAAAATCTCCGAGCGCCGGGTCTTTTCTCCGGGCGCCGGGGGGATTCCTCCCGCCCGGCTGCACCCTACATCGAAAACGCTCCCCGGCGGGAACCCGCCGGGGAGTCGTTTTACTGTATCCACCTTTATTCGGCAGCGGCGGATTTGCGGAATACCTCCGCCGATATCTCCCGGCACAGCGCCGTGATCCGCCCGATCTCCTCGGTGGCATCGTCCCGCATCCCTCCGGCGATCCAGTCGATGGTCAGTCCGAACAGCTCGCACTTGAAGAACCGCACCGCCAGCTCCCGCTCCTTGTCCCCCGGCGGCACCTCGCCGTAAACGGTGTTGAGATAGGTGGTGATGACATATTCGCACAGCGCCAGAGAATACCGCTCATACACATCCCGGTTGACGGAATTGTAGATATGCTGCACCGCCTTGCGGTTTTGCAGCGCAAACTGAAACGCCAGCTCGGCGCACTGATCCAGAGAGCTGATGGAGGAATAGGTGGCGATGAGACCGTCCACCTCCTCCTTGATGATCTCCTCGATGAGAGTGGGAATATCCTGATAATGGTAATAGAAGGAGTTGCGGTTGATGCCGCAATCCTCCACGATGCTGCGCACGCTGATCTTGCTCAGGGGATACTCGTTGAGCAGCTTCATAAAGGACGTTTTTATGGCCGTTTTCGTGAAATTCGGCACGACAGATACCTCCTTAAACGGAAAAAGTCAACTCACAGGAGGTATCATACCACAGTTTCCCGCCCAGTGCAAGCCTTATCCGGCGATCCCCAGCTCGATAAAACACCGCAGTGCCGCATGGTTCACCTCGCCTTCGGCGGTCACCCGATAATAGATGCCGTGGACGGCGAAATCCGCCACCACCTTGTCCTTGCCGACTTCGTATACCTTTACGTCATACGCTTCGCCGTCCGAAGCCTTAAATTGGTTGACTTCATCGGTGTTGCTCAACAGCCGCCGGTCAGCAAAGATAGCGGGGGGAGCGATCCGGCTGGCGGTCACGGACACGGTGAACCGCTCCGAGAACGCCGCCCCCTCATACAGCTGCATCATCTCCGCCGTATAGGTGGCTGTGTCGTCCACGATCTGTCCATCCTCCCGGCGGCGCACCGGAGAATAGGCGTCGTTTTCCATCGGCGTGACCGTACACAGGGTATACGACCCGGGATAGGCCTGCTTTTTCCAGAAATCCGCCAGCGCCTGCCGCAGATCCCGTCCAAAATAAGCGGCCGTTTCGGCGGCGGTGCGGCTCTCCGTCACGCACTGCGCCGGGTCCCAGCGCCTTTCCTGCTCCGCCGTGCCGGTCACCACATTCACACACCAGATGATCTTGCCGTCCGGCTTTGCCGGGGTTTGGTTGCTCTCCGTCGGGTCCTGGGGTTCCTTCGTTGTCGCCCACCGGCCGGTGGTGGTTTGTTCCCCGCTGCTGTCGGGAGCGGTGGTGACAGCGTCCTCCGCCGGCGCCGTCATTTCCCCTTGGGGCGTGTCCGGCTGGCTGCTCTCCGTCCCCGGCAGGGGGCGGAACACCCCGCTGCGCCAGATTCCCAGTCCGGCGGCGCCCGCCAGACATACGCAGCCCACCGTTGCCGCGCCCCGGGTCAGCCGCTGGCGCTTTTGCCGCTGCGCCCGCTCATAGGTGTGCACCCGCTCCAGCACCCGGACGGTCATTTCTTCATAGGTTTTCATACACAAAGCCCTCCTGCTCCAATTGTTTTTTCAGCGCTGACCGGGCACGGCAGACCAACATTTCGGCGGCGTGGGGGCTTTTGCCCAGCACGCTTGCCGCCGCCCGCAGAGAAAAACTTTCAAAATACACCAGCCACAGAATCTGCCGGTAGTCCGGCGGCAGCGCTGCCAGCGCTGTGTACAGCTGCCGCTTTTGCTCATTTTGCAGGTATGCCTGCTCCGGCTGGGCGCTCTCTCCCGGCTGCTGCACCGCCTCCTCCAGCGGGGTCTCCCGCCGCCGGGATTGCCGCCGCCAGTGATCCACGGCGATGTGCCGCCCGATGGTATACAGCCACGTGCGGAAGGCGCTGCCGCCCTTGTTGCGGGGCTTTTTCGTCCCCAGCCGCACAAAGGTATCCTCCGCCAGCTCCTCCGCCAAAGCCATATTCCCCACCAGCGTATGGAGATACAGAATCAGCCCGTCCTGATAGTCCCGGATGATCTCCGCCAAGCCCTGCTCATCGCCCTCCTCCCGGAACCGGCGATAGCTCTCCGCACCTCGATCCATCGTACCCTCCTCGTGTGAAAAAGACCTTTTTCACCTATTACACGCCATAACCCTCCAAAACCTCACGGAAAATCCCGAAAAAAATGACCGGCGAACTGCTCCGTCGGTCATTTATATTATTCCTTATCGCCGGGATCGCCGGGTTGAAGCTCGCCACCGCCACCAGGCACCCACCGCCAGCAGCAGGATCGCCCCGCCGGGAAACGCCAGGATCCACAGCCGGTTATGGGGCTGGAGCGGGTCGGGAGCAGTCGCGCGATCCGCCGAGGCCATGGGGTCCCACCGCTCCTCAGACGATTCCTCCGGCTGTCTGTTTCCGTTCAGCTCCGCCAGCGTCAGCGTCCGGTCATACAGATACACCTCATCCACCAGCGCCGTCACACCGGTTTCCTCTGTGCTGCCGCCGATGCACAGCTGTCGGGTTTCCCCGGTTTCCGTCACCGACACCGGGGTTTCGCACACCGGCATACCGTCCAGATACAATCGGGTGCCGCTGCCGTCACCGACCACCGTCAGACGATGCCACTGTCCATCGCCAAGACCGTCGGTACCTTCCGCCGTCAGGGTTTGTGTTCCACCGGCCGCATCCGTCACCTGCAGCAGCGGACTGTGCACATACTCTCCGTCCACCCCGGAGGCTGCCAGCCGCAACCCGGGCGTTCCCTCCAGCGTCAGCAGCGTCGGCAGCCGGTCGCTCTGCATTTCCGGCACGGGCGCCGTCCACTGTATCCGCAAATCAAGAGAAAACTCCAACGGAACCGGTATCTCCTCCAGCCGCAGCGTTTCGCCCGCCGTCAGCGATACCGCCTGCCCGGCGTATCCGTCTGTCCATACGACAGCATTGGACAGCTGCCGGCTGTCTCCCGCATACAGTGTCCACCCCTGCGGCAGAGCTTCCGGTTCGGTCAGCAACGCAACGGCGGCTTCTGTTTGCATAGCGGCCGGTGTCACCGGTTCCGGCGGCTCCGCCGCCGTCGGCAGCAGCAATCCCAAAGCCAGCACCGCCGTCAAAAACCCGCTCCATCGTTTCATTCCCGTTTCACCCTTTCGCAATCAGCTCATCCTGTGTATCATACCACATTCCAAGGATAATGAAAACCCCCGGCCGCAAAATATTCCGTTCTCCGATTGCATCCGCTCTCCCGCCCGGTGACGGCCGCTAAAAAACCGGCTTGCCGCATGGCAAGCCGGTTGGATGCTTTTGCAATTTTTACTCGCCGGAGGCGGTCGATGCCGTGGCGGGCTTATTCACTGCGCCGCTCTTCATCGGCACCGGGTTGCTGATCTGCGTCAGAGCCGCTTTCACCTGCGGATCGTCCGCGATGGCCGTCAGTCGAATATTTGCCCGCTGGCTGTCGGTCAATACCGATTCCAAATCAGGGTGGATACCCTGTTCCTGCCAGCTGCCACCCTTCAGTCGACCGTATTCACCCACCGTCAGCTTGATGGCGGAATTATCCGCCTCCAGCGTAAAGTATTCCTGATACTTTGCCTTGCCGGCGGAGGTCTCGCCCACCACGGTGGTGAAGCTGAACTCCTGCAGCACCCCGGCAAAGAACTCTGCCTCGCCGGCGGTGGCATGGTTGATGAGGGTCACCGTGGGCAGGCTCAGCTGATTGTTGGATTTGGACACCAGACTGGTCACGGTGCCGTTTTTGTCGGTTTCGGTGCCGTACTGCCCCAGGGGCATCAGATAGGCGATGACCTCCTCCGCCGCCGACCGCAGGCCACCCGCATTATCCCGCAGATCAAACACCAGTCCGGTCACCCCCTGCTCCACCAGAGAGGATACGGTGGATTTGAACTGCTCCGGAGTATTCTCGTAGAAAGCCGTCACCCGTACATAGCCGACAGAACCCAGCTTTTCACTCTGCACAGTGCGCAGGGTATGCTCATAGGCGGACAACTCAAAGGCCAGAGGAGACCCCTCCCGCTCCACACTGAGCAGCACCTTGGTGGCGGCGTCCAGTGTTGCCTGGATCGCGGACTCGGATCTTCCGGTCACATCCTCATTATCCAGCGCCTTCAGCACGTCTCCCACCTTCACACCGCCTTTATCCGCGGCGGAATCGGCATCCACCCGCCACACCACCAGCTGACCGGCGGTATTGGTGCAAACCCCCAGACCCACGTCGCCGCAGCGGCCGGCCAGACGGTTTTTCTCTTTCACATAGTTCTCGGTGGAAAAATAGGCGGCGTAGCTATCACCCAGCCCCTGAATATACCCCTCGGTGATGCCCCGGCGCAGCGCCTCCTCGTCCAGATCGGTATAGTATTCCCGCACCTTTTTGTCCACATCGTTGATGTGTGTATACATCGCCTGCCGCTGGGAAACGTCCTGCACCTGCCGGTTGAAATACCGGATCGCCACCAGCATGGTAATGGACACGGTCAGTGCCACCGTCAAAATAATGAGGGTGACCGCCGTGCTGACGGTAATCTTTTTCTTCATCGACTCACTCCGTTTTAGTTCACGTTGGGATGGACATAGTTGGGATATGGATTGACGGATTTTCCGTTCAGACGCACTTCAAAATGCAGATGGGGGCCGGTCACATTGCCGGTATTGCCGGCTTTGCCGATGACGGTCTTGCCGCCCACCACCTTCTGCCCCACCCGGGCATACATCTCCGAGCAGTGGGCATACAGGGTCGTCACCGTCTGCCCCGCGCTGTTCTTGCCGTGCTCGATCACACAGCTGTAGCCGTAGCCGGAGCTCCAGCCATAGCCCCAGGTGCTGGTGTAGTTCGCCAGAATCACGGTGCCGTCCGCCGCCGCCACGATATTCTGTCCATAGATTTTAATGGGCCCATTGGCAATGTCGATGCCCCGGTGAACCTTGCCCCAGCGATCACCCCAATAGGAGGAGATCGCCCGCACGGTGGGCACCGGCCAATACATCATCTGCCCGTTATAGGTGCCGGAATTACCGCCGCCCTTCAGCAGCTCCTCCAGCGCCTGATTGGCGCTTTCCAGCGCGTCCTGATTGTTCTTCAGCTGGTTGTTATAGTCGCTGACGGTGCTCTGGTCGCTGGATACCTCGCTCTGCGCGGTGGCATACAACCCGTCCAGCTCCTTTTTCTTGGCGTTGGAGTCCGCCAGCTTTTCCTCCATCGCCTGCCTGTCCTGCTGGAGCTGTGCCTTTTTGTCCGTCAGCGTCTGCTTTTTCACCGCCAGCTCCTTGAGCTCCGTTTCAAAACTGTCGATGATCCCCTGATCGTTGGCGGAGATGCGTTTCACCGCCTCGGATTTCAGCAAGAAATCGGTATAGCTCTGGGAATTAAGCAGCATCTGGATCGTCGTCACGTTGCCGCTCTTCATCAGCGCCCGCAGCCGCTGCGCCAGCTTGTCCTTTGTCTCCTGCACCGATGCCTCGTTGGCGGTGATCTCCTGCTCGGTGGCGGCAATCTGGGTCTGGGTCTCCCCCAGCTGCTTGTCCAGCTCCGCCGTCTGAGTGGCAATAATGTTCAGCTGCTTCACCAGATTGTTGATCTGGGAGCTGACCAGATTCCTGCGCTGCTGGCTGGCCGCCAGATCATTCTTCGCCTTGGACAGGTTTTTCTTGATGGTGTCCTGCTGCTTTTGCAGCTCCCGCAGCTGGTTCTCCAGCTCGGTCTGCTGAGAGGCCGAGGCGGTCAAAGGAGCAGCGCACAGAACCACCATCACCGCCGCCATCAACAACGCCTTGACCCGCAGCCGGAAGTGCTTGTGTCTCATATCCGCATACTCCCTTCCTGTTTCAGATACTTGTTCATGGAGATGGCGCTGCCGCAGACCCCCACCAATATACCGCCCACCAGAAATCCGATGAGCAGCGGCGCCCATACCGCCCGGAAGGACACCAGACTCATGAGCACACCAAAGGTGAACCGCCCGGCGACCCACCGATACAGCAGATAAATCAGGCCGTAACCGATACCGCCCGCCAGCAGACCCATCAGCACGCCCTCCACCACGAAAGGCAACCGCACAAAGCTGTCGGTGGCGCCCACGGACTTCATAATATAAATCTCCAGCCGCCGGCTGTACACCGTCAGCTTGATGGTATTCACAATAATAAACAGCGACACCGCCAGCAACACCACAATGAGCGTGCCGCTCACCGCCAGCACGATGCGCCGCAGCCGGGAGAGGGCGGCGGCAATATCGCCGTCATAGGAGACGCTCTCCACCCCCTCCACCTGCTCGATGGCGGTGAGACTGGACTGAAAATTCTCCAGCTCCCGCAGAGATACGATATAGGTATCCGGCAGAGGATTATCCTCCCCCTGATAGCTCTCGTAAATCTCCGGCGGCAGATCCTGACTATACCGCTCCAGACTCTCCTCCTTGGAGATAAAGCGGATATTGGCCACATTATCCAGCGCCTGCAACCGTTCGCCCACCTGAGCGGTCGCCGTCTCGTCCAGCCCGTCGTTCAGATACACCGCCACCACATTCTGCTCATAGGCAGTCTGGAACAGATGGTCGATATTCACATAAAACAGATAGGAGAACCCCGTCAGCAGCAGACAGATGATCAGCACGCCCACGCTGGCCAGCGCCATAAACCGGTTGCGCCAGGTATTGCGCAAGCCCTCTCCCACCAGATATCGCACGTCATTGGCACTCATCACAGGAGATCACCTCCCGCCAAAGCCGGCTCACGCTTCGGGACAGCCGCCGCCTTTTTGCCGGTATCGGACACGATCCGTCCGTCCGCCAGGGTGATCACCCGGTGGTCGAATTGCTGCACCAGCTCATGCTCGTGGGTCACCATCAGGACGGTGGTGCCCTTCTCATTGAGCCGACTGAGCATCTCCACAATATCATAGGACATCTGGGGGTCCACGTTACCGGTGGGCTCGTCCGCGATGATCAGCTTCGGATTATTGGCCAGCGCCCGGGCCAGCCCCACCCGCTGCTGCTCGCCGCCGGACAGCTCCAGAGGATGGCGGTCTCCCTTGCCCTGCAGCCCCATCAGCTCCAGCAGATACGGCACCCGCCGCCGGATCTCCCGGGGGGAGCGCCCCGTCACCCGCATGGAAAAGGCGATATTCTCATAGACGGTCATGGAATTGATGAGTCGGAAATCCTGAAACACGATCCCCAGATTCCGCCGAAAATAGGGCACCTCCCGCCGCTTGAGCCGGGAGAGGCGATAATTGTTGACGATCACCTCGCCGGAGGTAGGGACCTCCTCCCGCACGATCAGCTTGAGAAAGGTGCTTTTCCCCGCGCCGGAAGCACCCACGATAAAGGCAAATTCTCCGTCGTCAATATGCAGATTCACGTCGTTGAGCGCGTGACTGTTGGTCCCGTAGGTTTTATAGACACTGCGAAATTCAATCATATGCCGAGCCTCCTTTGCTTGCTGCGGCAGCCGGATGCTGCCGGTGGCATAAGGCGATGTCATCCGCCGCTTTGCACGGCGGCGGGCGTTTTTACACCGCAACGGCCGCGCAGAGCCGCGCCGGAGCGAAAGCGCACAATTCAGGTCGCCTGCGCTCGCCCGACGCAGAGCGCACACGGCCTCGCCCTGCACTTGGTTCCCCATCAGTATAGCGGTCGTCATGCCACCGGTACAAGCCTCAAAATCTTCCGGGAAATACTGCCAACACAGCCGCCGACAGACTCTGTCGACGGCTGTGGCCATATGCGCAAAATATCCGGAACGTTCCGGCAACCGGCCCCGGAACAGCGTCCCGTGCGCAGCGCCGATCCAAGTCCGCGCCAAACCCGCGCAGGCACACCCGTCCGCCCGGCAGCGATCAATACTTCACCGGATTGGCATTGAGATACTTCTTGACCATCAAAGCAACCTTGAACACGATGGCATCGTCGAATTCCCGCAGATCCAGACCGGTCAGGCGCTTGATCTTCTCCAGACGGTACACCAGCGTATTGCGGTGCACGAACAGCTTTCGGGAGGTCTCGGACACATTCAGGTTGTTCTCAAAGAACTTCTGGATGGTGAACAGAGTCTCCTGATCCAGCGAATCAATGGAGCCTTTCCGGAATACCTCCCGCAGGAACATATCGCACAGGGTCGTGGGCAGCTGATAAATCAGCCGGGCCACACCCAGATGATCGTAACTGACGATGGACTTTTCGGTATCGAATACCTTGCCTACCTCCAGCGCCACCTGCGCTTCCTTGAAGGAGGTGGCCAGATCCTTGATCTCCTCCACGGCGGTGCCGATGCCCACCACCGCCTGAGTGTAGAATTCCCCACTGAGGGTATCCACAATGGAGCGCGCCAGTTTTTCCAGATCCCTGGTCTCGATACCGGAGCGGATCTCCTTGACCAACGCGATATCCGTCTCGTTGATATTGATGACAAAGTCCTTGGTGCGCTCCGGGAACAGGTTCTGCACCACATCGAAAGCGGACACCTCCGTGCGGGCAGACACCCGGATCAGCAGCACCACCCGGCTGACATCGCTGTTGAAACGCAGCTCACGGGCCTTGAGATAAATATCGCCGGGCAGAATATTATCCAGAATCACATTCTTGACAAAATTGCTCCGGTCGTATTTTTCATCATAATACTGCTTGATATTGGTCAGGGACACGGCCAGCAGCGCCGCATAGCGGGCGGCACTGTCGTCCGTTCCCTCCACAAACAGCACGTATTCGCTGTGGGGACGGGAGCCGAAGGCATGATAAGTATAATCGCCGACAACCGTCGGCTCCTGGGTCATAAACACATCGCTGGACGCATCCGTGACCGTTGCGCCGATACGCCCCAGATCGCTGCAGGCGATGATGGTCATGGTCTCGTCGATCACGCCCACCGTCCGGTCGATAGCCTCTCTGGTCTGGTGAATGATTCCCTGAAATAACCGATTGGACATATGCACTACTCCTTTTGGTGAAATATGGATATGCACCGCCGGACAGCCCTGCCTCGACAGCGGGGACTCCGGTCCCCGATTCTGCGGCAGCCTGCACGCAAAAACCCGTATACTCTCTCCGCAGAAGCTGCGGCGGCTATGTGACAAGGAAAACCCGCGCTTACGTCCGCACTGTCGGAGTGTCGGGCACGTCATGCGCGCGATGCCTTACAGTCATTGTACACAATAATTTGCTTTTTTGCAAGACTTAAACCGCAAAAAATCCGGTTTTTTATCAGAAAAGGCGGAATTCTCCGTATATACCCGGAACAATTGCCCGTCGATCATTCCGATTCGACCGATTCTTCGGTCAAATCCGGAGCGGCGGCATCCGCCGCCCGCATCTCGGCGCGCTGCTTTTTCCAGCCGATGGCATCCTTGACCAGCATCTGCACCACCGCCATCAGCGGCACCGCCAGGAAAATGCCCCAGAAGCCGAACAGCCCGCCGAACAGCGTGATGCTCAGCAGCACATAGATGGGACGCAGGCCCACCGAATTGCCCACGACCCGGGGCTGCACGATGTTGCCGTCGATCTGCTGCACCACCAGAATGTAGATCGCCACGCCGATAGCGGCATAGATATTCCGGGACAGCAGGGTGATCAGCACGATCCCCACCGTGCCGATGAGCGCACCGAAGTAGGGAATCATGTTCAGGATCCCCAGCATCATCCCCAGCAGCACCGCATAGGGCACCCGGAAGATCAGCAGTCCGATGGACACCACCACGCCCACCACCATGGAATCCAGAAACACGCCGTAAAAATAGCCGTAGAAAATGGAGGCAATCCGGCGGCTGTATTGCCCCAGCACGGCAATGTGCCGCGGCTTACAGAACAGGCCCAGCACCGCTTTCAGCTCCCGTATGAGGTTCTCCCGTCCGGCCAGCATATACACGGACACCATCACGGAAATGAGCGTGTTCAGCAGAGAGGAGGTGACATTGACGACACCCTTGAGGGCGCTCATCACGTTTTCGGTGCTGAGCAGGCGCGTCACCATATCCAGCAGAGATTCATAGACCGCATCCAGCCGCTGCGCCAGATTGAACCGCCCCAGAGGGCCGTTGGGATCCACCCACGCCTGCAGCCGGTTTTGGGCAGCGTCAATATAGCCGGGGATGGACACCACCAGACCGGACACACTGGTGATCAGCCGGGGGATCACCAGAGAGATCACCAGCGCCAGGATCCCCAGCAGCAACAGATAGACGATGAGCAGCGCCAGCGGGCGGGCCAGCTTCGGCCAGAACTTCCCCTTGCAGCGCAGGAAGCGCTTTTCCAGCCAGTTGCTGGGGCCGTACAGCAGAAACGCCAGAAAAAAGCCTGCCACAAAGGGAGTCAGGATCCCCAACAGAGTACCCAGCACCTCCCATACCCCGGACAAGCTACCGGACAGCTTATACAGAATGATCAGCGCCGCCCCCAGGCTGAACCACCAGAGCCATCTGCGCCCGTTCTTTGTCTTTTCCATACCCACGACCCCCGCTCCCGCACCCGCGAGAACGCCCTTCCTGCAAAATTCGTATTGTCCCCGCAACAGAAAGCCGCCGAGACGCCGACCCCCGCCGCGGAGGAACGGTTATACCCTGTACACCCTTTCAGTATACCAAACTTTTCCGCAAATTACAACCCATCGCCCGCCGGAAATCCAAAAAGCGGATCGAGGTCACAAAGCTACCTCGATCCGCTCCCGTATCACAGCATTATTTCCCGGTCTTTTTCTTTCCTTCCTCCAGATAGGCGAATACGCCGTCCACGCCCTGGATAAACACCGCATAATCCCGTTTCAACGCCTTCAGATATGTCTTTCCGGACGAAGTGAGGGAATAGAAAGTACGCCGCCGATCCGGGGTCATGCGACTTCCTTCTTCTTTCACGTAGCCGGCCTTTTCCATACGGTACACAATGGCGTAGGGGAACTGCATATTGCACGCTCCGCCGCTCTTTTCGTTCAGCAGAGAAATAATCTCCACAATCGGCCGGGGCTTCTCGGCAAGAATCGCCAAAAACAGCATTTCAGCCAGTGCTTTTTTCAGTTTCAAATTCAACCCAGATTCCATAACAACTCCCCAACCAATCCATGATAATATCCGCCCGGCCAATCCATACTTTCCACCGGATCTACGGGAAAAGTATAGACTTTTTTCCGAAAAAAGTCAATCGGCAATTATGAATATTTTCTGAATAATCCGGCCACTTTCTTCCAGAACGTCCATTTTCCTGCAAGAACTGTCATACTTTGGAAATTTCGGCCCCGGCAGAACAGAGCTTATCCCTTGCGCACGAAGAGGATACCCAGCGTATTGGGACCGCAATGGGAAGAAATCGTGCAGCCGGCCCGGGTCACCAGAATCTCGTCAAAATGCTGATACTGCTCTACGGCTTTCTTCACCAGCTCCACCCGCTCGTCGGAAATACCGGAATGGGTGATAAAAATACGCTCGGTGCGGATGTCGGTGCGTCCCTCCAGACGGTCTTTCACATAGTCCAACAGCGCCTTGTCCAGCGAGCCGCGGTACTTCTTCCCAACGGTCATGGAGCTGTCGGCGTTATTGACCTCGATGCAGGGCTTGAGCTTCAACAGATTGGCGCCCAGCATGGCCAGCGTGGAGCAGCGGCCGCCCTTGTGCAGGAACTCCAGCGTATCAATCACAAAGCTGGCCTCCACATGATGGGTGAATTCCTGCACCTCCGAAACGATCTGCTCCACCGGCATCCCGGCGGCAATACGCTCGGCGGCGGCAATGACCACCAGCCCCATACCGGTGGACAGATTACCGGAATCAATGCAGTACAGCCCGGGGGTTTCCTCCGCGGCGATGCGGCAGCTGTTATGGGAGGTGGAGATACCGGAACCCAGATTAATATGGATCACGTCGTTGCCCGCCTCGATAAAGGGGCGCGCCATCTCCTTATATTCCTCCACATTTACCGCCGAGGTGGTGGGGAGGATCTTCTTCTCCCGATAAATGTCATAAATCTGATCGGGGGTGATATCCACCCCGTCGTCATGGCTCTTGCCCTCCAGAATGATATGCAGCGGTTTGAGATGCACATGGTATTTTTCGATCAGCTCCGGGCTCAGATCGCAGGTGCTGTCGGCGCAAAGTACAATAGGTTTTGCCATACGCGGTAACACTCCTTTTCCATACGTTTTTTACGGATGGGAGCATTTTACCACATTTTCGGATATTCCGCAAGTGTTTTCGACACATCCGCCGCTCCGAAAAATATCCGGGTATATCGCCCGGGTAACCGCCATGCGGCCTGTATGGGACCGAAAAGCCGCAAGGAGCGGCTGACACCTGCGATCCGGCAACAGACAAAAGCGCGGAGAAGCTGAAGCTCCGCCGCGCCCCGCCGCCCGTTTCCTTTTTCGTCTCGGGACCGAAGTCGGGCTTACAGATCGTCCGCATCCTGCACCGGGTGCACATCGTCCTCCGGAGTTCCGGTATAGCTGCCCTGGGTATCGGAGGAGATCTCCCCCTTCCCCTGCTGCGGCAGCACGTCGGCCGCAACGATCGGATCGAGAACCGGCTCCTGCGGCGCGGCGGGCAGCTTGTGCGGCTGAGTCGGCCTGGACGGTTTGGGTCTATGGCATTCCTGCATGAACGGTCACACTCCTTTCCGGTGATAGTATGCACGCATATCCGGCATATATCCGCCTCCCACAGCCTATATATGCAGGGAGAGGAGCGTGAACGCATTGACAATGAACGGATTTGTGGCCGTGCTGCTGCTGGCGATCGTCGTGGAGGGTCTGGTGGAATACGCAAAATCGGTCATCCTCATGTTCACCAAGCGAGACTACAAACGCGGGGTCATCCAGCTGACCGCGCTGGTCTGCTCGGTGCTGCTGTGTCTGTCCGCCGACGCCGATCTGTTTTCGCCGGCGGGGCTGTCCTTCGGGCAACCTTTTGTGGGGAAGCTGCTGACCGGGATCTTCGCCTCCCGCGGCGCTAACTATGTCAATGATCTGGCCGATCGGCTGCGCGGCGTGGTCAAAACACAATGAATGGAAAAAGTACGCCGAGCGGACTTGCATCTTCCGTCGGAATGCGGTACAATAGCCGTATCCAATCATGAGCGGAGGAATGCAACAATGGAAAAATACGCATGGCGGGGACGGGTCGCCGACGGACAGATCGAGGAATACCGGCGCAGGCACGATGCCATCTGGCCGGAAATGAAGGAGGTTCTCCGGGAGGCCGGCATCCGCAACTACACCATCTGGCTGTCCGGGCAGGAGCTGTTCGGATACTATGAATGCACCCGGGGGCTGGCCTATGCCGCCCGTGTGCAAGCCGAAAGCCCGGTGGTACAGCGCTGGGACGAATACATGAAGGACATCCTGATCATGGAAAAGGACCCGGTCACCGGCGCACAGCCGCTGCTGACCAAGGTATTTGAACTGGATTGACCGCCCCCCAGCCGCCCGGCCGCTCCCGCGGAACGGACGGCTGCTTTCTGTTCTCATACCGAGATCCGGATGCGACGGACAGTCCCGTTTCGTGAGGCAGAGCAAAAAACTTGCCAAAAGATGCAATATTTCATATTGACGGTCAGGCATGAATCGCGTATAATATAGGCGATTGCACAGACAAACAAGCAATCGGGATACGATCGTATCTGAAACGGTATATTTCCCCGGTTTGTTTGTCTCATCGCGCGCAATAGGACGGTGTTGCAGCGCTCCTTGACTGACCGTACAAAACGGTCTTTTCGCATCCGATCGGAGCTTTTCGGCATACCGCGTGCTGTAGCACCGCGGCGCCCGACCGGCGGAGAGCACCAAAGCCGCCCCAAGCGCCTGAAGCCGAAAAGAGCGATCGTACCCCGATCGCTACATCTAACACAAATGCGGAGGAATATGCCTATGATGCCGACGACACGTCCGGTAGCCATCGACGAACGCACCCGCACCTTCCTGCGGCCGGTGCGTATCGTCCATACCGTGGGGCAGGTGCGCAATGCCTCGGTGCTGCTGACGGATACGCCGCTGCAGATCCACGTAACGGAGCCGGAAACGGTCACGCTGGATAACCGGGATACCGCCGAAAAGGCGGGCATCCTGTTGGATTTCGGCCGAGAGATGCAGGGCGGCGTGCGGCTTCTGTGCGCCGCCACACCGGGCACCCGCTATCCCGCCGTGCGGCTGCGATTCGGCGAATCCGCCAGCGAGGCTATGACCCCGCTGGGGGTGAAAAACGCCGGCAACGACCACGCCGCACGGGATTTTCTCGTGCCGGTGCCCGCCATGAGCGATCAGGAATGGGGACAGACCGGATTCCGGTTCGTATACATAGAGCTGCAGGAGCCGGGGGCAGAGCTACTGCTGTCCGGCGTGCTGGCGGTGAGCGTGCTGCGGGATATACCGCAAAAAGGCACATTCCGCTGCAGCGACCCGCGGCTCAACGACATTTTCGACACCGCCGTCTACACCTGCCGGCTGTGTATGCAGCACCACCTGTGGGACGGCATCAAGCGGGATCGGCTCATCTGGATCGGGGATTCCCACCCGGAGATGCTCACCATCCGCTCTGCATTCGGCTATCAGAAGATGCTGGAGGACAGTCTGGACGATGTGGTGGCGACCACGCCTCTACCCCGCTGGATGAACGATATGCCCGCCTATTCTCTGTGGTGGCTGTGCATCCTGCGGGACTGGTATCGCTATACCGGCGACGCCGCCTATCCCGCCCGGCACCGGGACTATATCCGGGAGCTGTCCCGGCAGATCGCCGGGCTGGTGGATGAGGACGGTTCTCTCCGTCTGCAGGAGTGCTTCCTCGACTGGCCGTCTAACGGGACCGATGCCGCTGCGCACGGTGTCCATGCGCTGGCGATTTTGGCGCTGGATTCCGCCCGGGAATTGCTGGATCTGTGGCCGGGAGAGGATGACAGCTGTCTCGCGCTGGTGGACGGAGCTCTGTCCCGGCTGCGGCAGCATCCGATGGACGGCTGCGGCTACAAGCCCACCGTGGCGATGCTGTATCTGGCGGGGATGGCCACAGCGGAGGATACCGCCCGGCAGCTGACCGCCGACGGCGACAGGGGCTTCTCCACTTTTATGAGCTTTTATCTGCTGACGGCGCTGGCACGCACCGCCGGCACCCCGGCGGCATTGGCGGCGCTGCGCTCCTACTACGGCGGGATGCTGGATATGGGCGCCACCACCTTCTGGGAGGATTTCCACACCGAATGGATGGAAAATGCCTGCCCCATCGACCGGCTGCCCCGGGAGGGGGAACAGGACATCCACGGGGATTTCGGCGGCTACTGCTACGAGAATTTCCGGCACAGTCTCTGCCACGGTTGGGCCAGTGGACCGGTGCCATTCCTCATGGAAACGGTGCTGGGAATCCGTTTTGAAACTCCCGGCGGCAAGCATATCCGGCTGGCTCCCTCCCTGGGGGATCTGGAATGGGCGGAGGGCACCTATCCCCTGCCCGGCGGCGGCGTACTGAGCGTGCGCTGCCAGCGCACGGAGACCGGCGTGCGCACCACCTATACGGCACCATCGGACATCACCGTGTCCGTGGATGATACATACTAAATTTTGGAGGAACGAAAGATGAGTCGTTTTGACGAAGCAAAACAGATGTATGCGGCCATCGGCGTGGACGCCGAACAGGCTCTGGAGACCCTGCAGAATGTGACCGTGTCGGTACACTGCTGGCAGGGGGACGACGTGATGGGCTTTGATAACCCCGGCGAGCTGTCCGGCGGTATCCAGACCACCGGCAACTACCCCGGCAAAGCCACCACCCCCGAGCAGCTGATGGCGGACATCGACGAGGCGTTCTCGCTGATGCCCGGCAAGAAGAAGCTGAATCTTCACGCCTGCTACGCCCTGATGGACGACGGGTTTGTGGATCGGGACAAGATCGGCCCCAAGCAGTTTGAGAAGTGGGTGAAATTCGCCAAAGACCGCCATATGGGTCTGGATTTCAACCCCACCTTCTTCTCCCATGCCATGGTGAAGGACAATCTCACCCTGTCCTCCCCCGATGAGACGGTGCGGAATTTCTGGGTGGAGCACGGCAAGCGCTGTGTGGAGATCGCCGAGTATTTCGCCAATGAGACCGGCGAGCCCTGCGTGCTGAACATCTGGATCCCCGACGGCTATAAGGACATTCCCGCCGACCGGCTGGGACCCCGCGCCCGTTTCAAAAAATCGCTGGACGAAATTCTCTCCGTCCCGTATGATAAATCCAAGGTGTATGTCACGCTGGAGTCGAAGGTCTTCGGCATCGGCATGGAGAGCTACACCGTGGGCTCGGCGGAATTCTGCCTGAGCTATGTGAACCGCAACGGCATCACCCCGCTGATGGATAACGGCCACTATCATCCCACCGAGGTGGTATCGGATAAGATCTCGGCGCTGCTGCTGTTCAATGAGAAGATCGCCCTGCACATCACCCGCCCCGTGCGCTGGGACAGCGATCACGTGGTGCTGTTCGACGACGAGACCAAGGAGATTGCCAAGGAGATCGTCGCCCACGACGCCCTCAACCGGGTGTTCATCGCCACCGACTATTTCGATGCCTCCATCAACCGGATCTCCGCCTGGGTCACCGGCGTGCGCAGCGTGCATAAGGCGCTGCTCAACGCGCTGCTCCAGCCCCACGCAGCCATGAAGGCCATGCAGGAGGCCGCCGACGGCACCCAGCTGATGGTGATGCAGGAGGAGCTGAAGACCATGCCCTTCGGCGATGTATGGGCGGAGTATCTGCGCCGCTGCGGCGTGCAGGCCGACTACTACACCGAGGTCAAAAAGTATGAGGAAGACGTGCTGAGCAAGCGCTGAAAACCCATGCAGCGAAGCAACTGAACACAAACGCCGTTACGCCCCGGCATCGGTCCATGGACCGATGCCGGGGCGTTTCTGCATCTATCAAGCGAAAAGAGGCACATAGGCGGAAGAAAATAACACTACACGCTCTATCGACTTTGTGGATTCTGCAAAAAGTACGTCATTTTACTAAGATTAAAACATAGCCTGTTTTCGTATCGCATCTGAAAGAAATTGTACGATTGAATGTAGTATTGACAAACGATGTAAATTTATCGCCGTTAAGATAAATATCATTTGTCAATGAATACCCACATCTTTGCAGCAAATACATATAGTTTGCAAGACTTTGGGAATTCGGATCGACTGCCATAACTTTATCAATCGAATACGCATATGTATTGGTTGTATGCATATCATAGGTAATTCCAATAGTCGCGCCATAGTCGGGAGCATACTGAAAATCTGCACATGTCTTTACATCGGATAGAAAAGTCTCGCCGCCGACAGAATTGCCAGCAGATTCCCCCGATATATCCAATCTAAATGTAGTGCGCTGTTTGCCCATGTTATTGGACGTGTATTGATTAGCCACTATTGTGATGTATTTTCCTGAGTTTTTTAGTTTGTATGCCTGTTGCGCCGTGCATTTTGTTCCGACCGAACAAACTTTAGGTGATTGTGTATGTGTACAGGGGTACAAATCGGCGGCTTCACCACTCTCGTCATACACACTCAGATTAGATGAAGATATGAACAAATCTTGAATACTGCCGGTATACCCTAAATTCTTATACGAATACGTAAACACTATACAGTCACTATACCCATTTCCATCGGAATATCTATTGCAAAAGCTGTGCCTCTCCACTGCAGTAAACGTCAATTCCCATTGATTATCAACCACCCACTTTTCCCCAAGTCCATACTGTTTTCCCGAATTCGCATTGGACAATTGCGATGTCTGCGTTGCAGGTGACGTAGCAGTCGATTGTATTTGAACTTTTTCCGTTGTCTTTATTGGCGCTTGTGTCTTTACGACATTTGTCGTTGAAGTAGTACTAACGCTTTTTTCAGTTGTCGCTCCCATATATTCACTGGTCGTAGTGATAGTTTTCGACTTGGTTACTGATGTCGGCTCGGTTCTGCTATTACATCCGCCGATCAAGCATACGCAAACCAAAATGCAAATAAAATTCGATACTTTCATTTCACACTCTCCAATATCTTTATTTTCACCCTCATTATATAACTATATATTCGTTTTGTCAGCGATTATTTCGTTTTCCGTTTGTTCAGTCTTATTTCTCCAGTACAATAGAGGAGCGATGAAGAGAAAAGGAGCGGATGACCATGGCCTTCCACGAGCAACTGCACCGGCTGATCGAAGAACGGGGACTGACCCAAAAACAAACGGCGCTGGAGCTGCACATCCCGGTTTCCACGCTGGGCGGCTATGTGCAGGGCACCAGCGAGCCGGATTTCGCCACCCTCAAGCTGTTATCCGCCTATTTCGGCGTCACCGCCGACTATCTGCTGGAATACCCGACCGGCTCCGCCGAAACACCGGAGGAAACGGAGCTTATACGGGTATTCCGCTCCCTCACCCCCGAACAGCAGCGCATCTTTCTGGAGCAGGGCAAGATATTCGTGAAATACAATGCTGCCATCGGCAAGGCGGACAAGGGCCGCAAAGCCTGATCTTGGCGCAGAAAAGGCCGCCCCGGGAGTTATTCTCCCGAGTCGGCCTTTCGTTTTTTCTATTCGTCTTTGCGTCGATGGGCGAGTATACCCCACGGCGGGCAGCCGCTCCTGCCTCTCCGGGGCAAAACACACCGCCGGGCGGCTGCAAAGCACAGTCGGAACACATACGAAAAACGCGGTGGGCGCTGTGTACGCTCCCCTATCGCCGCTGCGATCAGCGGGTGGCGCTGTCGGCGGTATATTCGACGGTGATACGTCCCATCCCGCCGGTCAACGCGACCCGGGTCGCACCGTCGCCGATCACATCACCGCTCCGGACGGCTTTCCCGTCCACGGTGACATACCCCGGTCCCTTGTCGATGCGCAGCCGATAGTCCTCACGACTGCCCGACAGGGCGATCTCGGCCGCGCCCATCCCCACATCCAAGCTGCAATCGCCGCTGAGACGGGCGCGCAGCTCCGTTTTGCCGGCGCCCATCTGCATATCCAGATCGTGCAGCGTACCGCCCTCGATCGCCAGCCGACCGGCGCCGCCTTCGATCTCCGCTTTTCCGGTGACGGTGAGCGACCCGGCGCGGAACTGACCGGCGCCCAATTCCAGATCCAGCTCGGCGGCGGTCAGGGCTTCAACATTCACATTCCCGGCGCCGGCCTCCAGCTCCACCTTATCCAACGCGGCGTCGGCGGGAACCGTCAGGCGGATATAGCGATCCGACAGATTCGTGGGAAACCGCTCCGCGCCCTGCCGGATCACCCACACACCGGCCTCCTCGCTGACCGTCAGTTTTTTGAGATTCGTCTCCAGCCGAAATGTCTCGCCGGTGCAAATCTGCAACGTCGCGGCGCCGATCTCCAGCTCCAGCTCCCGCACCGTACCGGAGGGGGTATAGCTATTGTTGTCGACGATGGCGCTGTCGGAGACGGACGAGGTGCCGGCCGGCACATCACCGCGGGAATGCCATACCTCCAGCAGTTCGGTGGCAAACCGCAGCCCGCCGACAATGCCGCCGACAATGGTGATACACAGGGCGATCGCCAATGCGATGGCCGCATACTGGATGCCCCGCTGCCAGGCTTTCACTGGATGTCCACCCCCCCAAACAGGCAGGTGCCGTTCACATAGACCGTGGGAACGCCGGGGAGGGTGGTGCGGTGCGTCTTATCGGAGATGCCGCCGAACAGCGAGTCGGAACGAATCTGCACATTGACCGTCGGGGGCAGCAAAATGTCGATGCCGCCGAAGGTGGCGCTGGCACGGATCACGCAATCCCTCTGGATGAGCGCGCCCCGCAGATCGCATTTGACCCCGCCGAACACGGCGGTCAGCTGTGCGCCCTCAAACACCTCGCCGTCGCACCGCAGCTCGGAGCCGGAAAAGGCGGCATAGGCGGTGCGCACACCGGTGCCGTCCGGCGCGGGGCCGGCGGGGATCGGCTTCAGCCGACGGTTCCACAGGCTGCCGAAAATCAGCCGTATGCCGATCAGCACGATCACGATCGGCACAGCCAGCTTCCACAGCAGATCGAAGCTCAGCACATCCTGACAGCACAGCAGCAGGAACACGCCCAGCAGCAGGCCGATCAGGTTGCCCATCTTTTCCCGCTCCGTAAACAGCCCGACGAGACAGGGGACGATCAGGAACAGCGTCCACCAGCCGTCGAAGAACAGGGTGAATTCGATGAGGTTCAGCGCTTTCAAGCCATACAGCACGCCGATGGCCACCAGCGCCACGCCCCATAATATTTTGGTACTCCGTTTCATAGTCGGTCACACCTCCAAAGATTCCGGCAACATCTCCGCCGGTTACACGAGCAGTATACTATGGGAACCGGTCACTTGTAAAGGGGCTCTGCCAAAATGTAAGATTTTCCGCCGAAAATGTAAGAAATCCGCAAGAATTATCCCCGCCGTTTCCCGCAAAGCCCGGGGCACGGACACGCGGTTACAAAACTGTCATTTGCCAAAAACGTCCCCATATGGTATGATGCTCTCAGAATACCACCGAAGGAGGTTGGAGGAGAATGAAAAAGCGTATCGGAATCGCCCTGCTGGCGCTGTGCCTGCTGATCGGACTGACCGCCTGCGGCGCAGGCGGCAAGGCGTACAACCGGGCGGCCGCGGGGGATGACACCCATGCCGCCGAGGAAGACGGCAGCGTATCCGGCAGCGCCGCCACCCGGCGCAAGGTGATCGTCACCGCCCGCTATGAGGTACAGACGCAGAAATTCACCGAGGCGGTGCAGCGGCTGGAAGCGCTGGTGCAGGAGCAGGGCGGCTATGTGGAGGAATCGGACATCAGCGGCGAATCCACCGATAACGGCAGCGGCTATTATGTGCTGCGCCTGCCTACCGACAAGGTGGAGGGGTTCGGGGCGGCGCTGGCGCAGGTAGGGACGGTGCAGAGCCATTCCCGCAGCGAGGAGGATATCACCGACCAATACTACGATACCGACGCCCATATCAAGGCAAAGACCGCCCAGCGGGACCGGCTGCTGGCACTCATCGAGCGGGCGGAAAATCTGGATACGCTCCTCAAGCTGGAGCAGGAGCTGGCGAAGGTACAGGGAGAGCTGGACAGCCTCACCGGGCAGCTCAAGCGCTATGACAATCAGGTTTCCTATGCCACGGTACGGGTGCGCCTGTACCAGACCGCCCTGACCCGCAGCGGCAATACGCCGTATGGCACCCGGCTGGCGGAAGCCTTCACCGGAGCCTTCTCCACAGCGCTGGAGGTATTCAAGGATATCGGCATCGCGCTGGTGTGGATGCTGCCGTTTCTGCTGATTGCGGCGGCAGTGGTGGTGATTGTGCTGCTGGCGACCCGCAGGCAGCGGCGGCAGCGCAAGGCACAGCGGCAACAGGGACGGACGGTATATACCCCGCCCACGCAGCCGCCCACGCACACAAACGAATCGTAAACGGCGTGCAGGGCTGCTCTTTTCATGGGGCGGCCCTGCATTTTTTTGGATTTTTTGCAACCTTATCCGGATTTTTGCGGCTTAGAGAGCGAGGGGGTGAGACGATGGAGGATCGACAGATCGTCGAGCTGTATTGGCAGCGGCAGGAGCGCGCCATCCGGGAGACCGACCGGGCGTATGGACAGATACTGCGGGGGCTGTCGTATCGGATTTTATCCGATTGGGAGGATAGCCGGGAGTGCGTCAACGATACCTATTGGCACACCTGGAGCTCCCTGCCGCCCCATAAGCCGGAGTCCCTGTGCGCCTATGTGATCCGGATTTTGCGGCAGGTGTCCATCGACCGCTACCGCCGCCGCCGGGCGGAGAAACGGAGCGGCACGGAATACGCCGTCTCGCTGGAGGAGCTGGCGGATTGCGTCAGCGGTGCGGAAACACCCCAGAGCGAGGCGGAGGGCGCTGCGCTGGCGGAGGCGATCGGACGGTGGCTGTCTGCGCAGCCGGAGCCGGTGCAGCAGGCGTTTATGCAGCGGTATTTTTATGCCGAGCCGATCCGAGCCATCGCCGACCGCCTGCACGAGCCGCAGGGCAGTGTCAAAAGCCGGCTCTGCCGGGCGCGGCAGGCACTGCGGCAATATCTGGAACAGGAGGGCTGGGACATATGAACAAAGAACAACTGAGCGACGCCATCGGTCGGGTGGAGGATTCTCTGGTGGTGAGGACCGTCCCCCGGCGCAAAAAACGGAATTGGTGGATCGGCGCGGTGGCGGCCGCCGCCTGCATTGCCATCGGGGCGGGGGCGGTGCTGCTGCCGAACCGCCGCCCCGCCACCGGACTGCCGGGCAGTGCCCGGATGCTGGCGATGGCGGTCTATCCGCCGGAGCTGACCGAGCCGGAGCGGGATGACGAGGGAAACTACACCGACCCGCAGGCGGGGGAGGACTGGTGGGATCGCTGCTGGGAGAATGACCGGCGCGCCGCGGCGGTGCCATCCCTGTCCGCCTATCAGACCGCTGTTACCCGGCAATTTTTGTCCGGGCGCAACGGAGAAAACCGGGTTATGTCGCCGCTGAATCTGTATATGGCGTTGGGCATGCTGGCGGAATGCACCGACGGCGACAGCCGCAGTCAGATTTTGCAGCTGCTGGGTGCCGATACCGCGGAGCAGCTGCGGCAGCGGGTGAACGCCCTGTGGCTGGCGGAATACCGGGACAGTCGGCAGGGCATCTGCCGACTGGCTAATTCATTGTGGCTGCGGCAGGGGGGCGGCTATCGGCAGAAAACGCTGGATACGCTGGCCAAGGACTATTTTGCCTCCTCCTTCAGCGGCAAAATGGGCTCGGATGGATATAACCAATCGCTGCGGGGCTGGCTGAACCAGCAGACCGGTGGGCTGCTGAAGCAGGCGGTGGACGCGGTGGAGCTGCAGGAGAGAACGGTGATCGCGCTGGCCAGCACGGTGTATTTCAGCAGCCGGTGGTCATATGAGTTTGACCCGGCAAATACCGTGTCCGATGTGTTCCATGCGGCGGCGGGAGACGTGACCTGCGAGTATCTGCGCCAGGAAAATTGGGATACCGATGTCTATTCCGGCGAGGGCTTTCGGGCGCTGAGTCTGGAGTTTGGCGCCGATTCCTGCCGGATGTGGTTTGTGCTGCCCGATGCGGGTGTGTCCCCGGATACGCTGCTGACGAGCGGCGCGTGGCTGAGGGATATGGGCGAGGGGCAGACCAGCCGGGTGTCTCTCCGGGTACCGAAATTTGACGTATCCGGCGATATGGACCTGGCGGCAGGGCTGCAGGCGCTGGGCGTGACGGATGTGTTTGACGAGGAGCGCGCCGACTTTTCTTCTCTCTCCGACGATGGTGGGTGTCTGACCCGGATTCAGCACGCCGCCCGGGTGACGGTGGACGAGGAGGGCTGCACGGCGGCAGCCTTTACCGTGGAGCTGAAGGACGGATCCATGATGCCTAAGGACCCGCCCCGGGTGGATTTCCACCTGGATCGCCCGTTCCTGTTCTATATCACCGGCGACACCGGTACTATGCTGTTTGCCGGGGTGGTGGAGCAACCGCAGGGATAAAAATTCGGGGTTGTCTTTTTCCGGAATGTTTGGTATACTGGAGTGGGGAATGGCGACATTTCCCACTCTATTTTTTGGACAGTGTACAAAGGGGTTGCAGGATGGATATTACGGTTATTATTCCCTCACTGAATCCGGACGAGAAGCTGCTGCGGGTGGTGCGGGGAATGCTGGATGCGGGATTCACCGATGTGCTGCTGGTCAACGACGGCAGCGACGAGGGCCACATGGAGCCCTTCCGGCAGGCGGCGGTGCTGCCCGGCGTGACGGTGCTGCGCCATGAGGTGAATCGGGGCAAGGGACGGGCGCTGAAAACGGCTTTCGCCTATATATTGGAGCAGCGTCCGGAGTGCCGGGGCGTGGTGACGGTGGACGGCGACGGACAGCACGGCGCCGCCGATGTGCTGCGGCTGGCGCAGGCACTGCTGGCGGATGACAGCCGACTGTATCTGGGGGTGCGGGATTTCAGCCGTCCCGACGTGCCGGCGCGCAGCCGTTTCGGTAATCGCACCACCAGCCTGACCTTCCGGCTGCTGTGCGGCCTGCGGGTCAGCGACACCCAGACCGGGCTGCGGGGCATCCCCCGGCAGTTTCTGGAGCCGCTCATGCTGGTGTCCGGCGAACGGTTCGAGTATGAGACGAATATGCTGCTGGAGCTGCGACGGCTGCGGATCCCCTGTGCGGAGCTGCCCATCGAAACCATCTATATAGAAGAAAACCAAACCAGTCATTTCCGCCCGGTGCGGGACAGTCTGCGGATATACTGGCTGATCCTGCGGCATTTCATCGGATATATGGGAGCAAGCCTCGGCTGCTTCCTGCTGGATCTGGGTCTGTTCACCCTGTGCGGTCATCTACTGTTCGCCGGTCTGCCGGAGGAGCAGCAAATTCTATGGTCCACCGTGGTGGCGCGGGTCTGCTCGTCGCTTTTGAATTTCACCCTCAATCGACGGGCCGTGTTCCGCTCACGAGAATCGCTGGGACAGGCCCTATGGAAATACTACGCTCTGTGCGTATGCCAGATGCTGGCCAGCGCCGGGCTGGTGATGGTGGTCTGCGCTCTGCTGCCGCTGCACCAGACAGGGGTGAAATTCCTGGTGGATACGGTGCTGTTTTGCGTCAGCTATCAGATCCAGCGCCGGTTTGTATTCAAAGTATGATATTGCGGGCGCGCCGCGCGGCCGCCTGCAGATATAAGCGATAAACACCGCCGGGTTCCGAATGAAACCCGGCGGTGTTTCAGCCTGTCAAAGCCCCCCTTGCTTTCAAATAACGAAAGCAGGGGGTCTCCTGCAGTTTGAGGAATCATCAACGAATATAACCCGGGAAACGGAGTTTTTTTAACTCCGATTTGCCGGCTTTTTCAGGCTCGTGGCCGCACATTTAAGCCTGACCCATCGCGTGACGGCGGCCAAGCCCCCGCGGCGTGTATAACGCATCGCAGGTTTCTCCTGCGCATCCGCAAAGACCCGCTCAACGCCGGTTTTACAACGGAAAGGGCCACGGCGCCGTTCGAGGACGATATCGACGACGGGCATTCCAAGCAACAAGACTGGTGGATCATGAAAGAGCGGGTAGAAAAGTTTGCAGCGAAAAGAGAAAGCTCATCATAGACGATCGATGATCAGGGCTTGCCGATAAAATGGATATTGCATATTTCTGCTGTATCGACTATTCCCTTATGGCAAAGTAAGTCTTGTCCTCATATGCCCCGTAGCCGTATCTTAAGTATTTACACTGGTCGAGCTTCACGCTAAACACAGAAATACAATCAATAGAGCCCTCAGTCCCAAAGGTTTTCCTCCCAAATTCCGAAAGACCGAGATTTTCATCTGCGTCATATGTATAAATGTCTCCCTCGATCGTACCATCATTCAAGATCATGTTCATTGAAGATGGGCTAAACTCTTTTCCGTTTAAGTTGACAGCCTTCATATTGAATTTAATGATAACGAAATCGAGTGACTTGTCACTGCAATCGACTAGCTCCTTTGCTTTGTCACCGGAGATGATCTCCGAAATGCAAACCTGCACATCTCGTTCGTCCGGACAAATGTCCACATATTCTCCAAGAGGAACAAGGTTGTCCGGCGAACTTCCCTTCGATGTGTTAGGCTTTTGGAACACTTGAAATACGCCAGACCCGCACCCGCTTAATAAAAGCATACAGATGCACCCGCTTAATAAAAGCATACAGATGACCAACAAAATCGGCAATGTTCTTTTCATCAGTAGACCTCCACAAATAATTGATAGCATTGATTGACTGATATGAAAAATCTATTGCTCAAAACGGACATATTTGCCACTCACCGGCTGAAATTAAATTGATCATATATACCAGCGCTTTTTAGAAAAGGAATAAGCTCAGATCGTGTTTGATGATCCCTGAAAACATTTAATGTAGCGGACAGCTCAAGCGTCAAAGCGATTATCTGACGTTTGTCGTTGAGATAGTTCATGTCGATAACTTTCGCAACACTCATGTCCGACGGTCTATAATCCCACCTTGAGCCATATCCAACAATCAAGTCAAATTTCACAACCGAAGAATATGGAATCTGAATAAGCGGAAATGCTCTTCCGGAAATAACAAAGCCGGAAGTGCATAGCTGCATCGTGATATGTCGCCTGGGTTTAGAAAGATCCGGAAGTCCGGAAATGTAATTCACTTTATATTGCCTGAGCAGAGAGCCCATTTGGTTAAAATCCTCAACCACAATTAAACACCGCCTTCAAAAGAAGATTTTATATAGCTAAACATAAGACGGAAAAGCGCCGGTCTCCCGGAAACGGGTGCGGGGCGCCCTGCAGCCACTGAATGCGGGTTTTACAACGGAAAGGGCCACGGCGCCGTTCGAGGACGATATCGACGACGGGCATTCCAAGCAACAAGACTGGTGGATCATGAAAGAGCGGGTAGAAAAGTTTGCAGCGAAAAGAGAAAGCTCATCATAGACGATCGATGATCAGGGCTTGCCGATAAAATGGATATTGCATATTTCTGCTGTATCGACTATTCCCTTATGGCAAAGTAAGTCTTGTCCTCATATGCCCCGTAGCCGTATCTTAAGTATTTACACTGGTCGAGCTTCACGCTAAACACAGAAATACAATCAATAGAGCCCTCAGTCCCAAAGGTTTTCCTCCCAAATTCCGAAAGACCGAGATTTTCATCTGCGTCATATGTATAAATGTCTCCCTCGATCGTACCATCATTCAAGATCATGTTCATTGAAGATGGGCTAAACTCTTTTCCGTTTAAGTTGACAGCCTTCATATTGAATTTAATGATAACGAAATCGAGTGACTTGTCACTGCAATCGACTAGCTCCTTTGCTTTGTCACCGGAGATGATCTCCGAAATGCAAACCTGCACATCTCGTTCGTCCGGACAAATGTCCACATATTCTCCAAGAGGAACAAGGTTGTCCGGCGAACTTCCCTTCGATGTGTTAGGCTTTTGGAACACTTGAAATACGCCAGACCCGCACCCGCTTAATAAAAGCATACAGATGCACCCGCTTAATAAAAGCATACAGATGACCAACAAAATCGGCAATATTCTTTTCATCAGTAGACCTCCTCAAAAAATTGATAAAAGGGGGGATCGTTTCTCATGTAGGGATTTTAAAAACGGCCGTTTTTACCATATACTTTTCCGCCCTGAAAAGTGATCGTCGCCGACCCGCTGTTGTTACCGGTATTCCACACATAAACCTTTACTTCTTCATCACCATCACCATATTGTGTAAATTAATAGCCATCTTCTCCAATTAGTTCTTTGACCTCGGCATAGGTCATCCCGACATTGATCGCTTCATATTTTTCGGATGTTATTTTGTTGCGGCGGTTTCCTCCGCTGAAGGTGAACACACTGAAAATGATTGCTCCCACTAAAAAAAGCAAGGCTAAAACCATAACCAAAACAGTCAGCGGAGAATTCTTTTGATACCATTTGGGAGTTGCTGATGATGCATTTTGATTCACAAAAAACAACCTTTCTTAAATTGATTTTGGAGTCTTTATCGGTAACGAGCAGCTGGACGAGTACATCCTCAAAAGCCGGCAGCGCCGGGCGCTGAAGACCAGCGGCGTGCTCACATAACAAAATATCCCGCTGCCAAACGATTTACATTATAGCATAGGAGGGTCAACAATGCAAGCAACAACAATCGTATCTTGTCGGGATCTGCAGCGTTACAATATCGGGATTTTTGCGACGGCGGCACAGAGACCGGGCAAGCGGAATGCACCCGTCTCCGACACGGCGCATTTCCCCCTGTTTTATGTGCGTCGTACCCGTCGGCCTGCTCCCGCCGCAGGTACTGCATATCTGCCGGACGACCCAATCGACAAAATCCACGATCTTGTCGAAATTCTCCGACAGATGCGGAACGATCCCTCGATTCGGGATCGGAAAAACACGGCAATAGCGCCGCATTGACACTGTATAATCCATTTTACCCGGAGTTTTGCCCGGAGAGCCGCCAAAGGGCACAGCCAAGATCCGCACAAAAAACAAAGATGCCTGCCGATTGGCAGACACCTTTGCTTTAAGAACGTTGCAGCAGATTATTCGCCCTTCTGAGCAGCAAAGCACTCGCTGCAGTATACGGGACGATCCTCGCGGGGACGGAACGGCACCTTGCAGGGCTTGCCGCAATTGGCGCAGACCGCATCGTGCATCTCGCGCTCCGGACGGCCGGCGCTCTTGCGCGCGTCGCGGCAGGCCTTGCAGCGCTGGGGCTCGTTCACAAAGCCCTTCTCCGCATAGAACTCCTGCTCGCCGGCGGTAAAGATGAACTCATTGCCGCACTCTTTGCATACTAACGTCTTGTCTTCGTACATGGATGGATACCTCGCTTTGAAATGATAATAACTGCCCAGCCACGGATTCAGACCGACATAGCATGCCAAGCGCTGACCAGGGTTGCCGGGGCATTTATTGCAAACGGCCTCATGCCGCTTTTGCCAAAATCATCGGGTGGCAGGGAGCTTGCGCCGCAGGCGCTGCACCGCATTGTCCACCGCTTTTCTGTCGATGCCGAGATGATGCGCCGTCTGCGCATAGGAGCAACCTCCCAACCGACACAGGAGCACCTGCTGTTCCAGAGGAGTCAGCCGTTTCCGGAAGGTGCGCCACAGCTGCGCCGCATCCTCCCGTTCCTGCACAAGACTGGCGGGGTCGGGTTGCGCCGCATCCGGCACCTCCCCATCATCCTCCAGAGGCTGCTCCCGCTGCAGCTGACCGCCGCAGCGCCGATATAACGACACCAGACGGTTGCGGATGCAGACATAGGCATAGGTGGTGAATCGGGCATCTGAATCCGGCCGCCAGGTACGCACGGCGGCCAGCAGGCCCACCAAACTCTCCTGAGCCAAATCGTCCCGCTCAACCGCCGCAGGACAGGAATACTGTCGAATCAGCGAGCGAATCAGCGGCATCATGCGCTGCATAATGACCGCGAAAGCGCTCTCGTCGCCGGCGGCGGCCTGCGCGATGGGAAGACCCTCCGACAGATCCCGGTCGGCCCTCACTCCATCACCCCACAGCCGCAATACAATGCCGTCGCCCGAACCCTATGTATGTCCATCGACTGAATACGATATACAGTGTACCTTCTTTTTGGCCGTTTGTCAACCACTTATTTTGAAAAAACAAAGAAGAAATGAAAAAGTACACCAAAATCATCCGGAATCGGTTGACAAATTTCGGAAAATTATGACATCCGCGCATAAAAGCTGCCGCCGAAGGTTGACATTTAGCTTTATTCATACTACAATATCCTGTGATTCTAAGCGCGGGAGGAAGCAGCATGAAAAATTCGGAAAAAACCATGGATAAAATTGTGGCTCTGTGCAAAGGCCGGGGCTATGTATTCCCCGGTTCGGAGATCTACGGCGGTCTGGCGAACACCTGGGACTACGGCCCTCTGGGCGCGGAGCTGAAAAATAACATCAAGCGGGCATGGTGGAAGAAGTTCGTGCAGGAAAACCCGTACAATGTGGGCCTGGACGCCGCCATCCTGATGAACCCCCAGACGTGGGTCGCCAGCGGCCACCTGTCCGGCTTCTCCGACCCGCTGATGGACTGCCGGGAGTGCCACGAGCGGTTCCGGGCAGATAAGCTCATTGAGGACTGGTGCGCCGAGAACGGGTATACGCTGGAAAAGCCCATCGACGCCTTTTCCCAGGCGGAGATGAAAGACTTTGTAGAGGAGCACGCCATCCCCTGCCCCACCTGCGGCAAGCATAATTTCACCGATATCCGTCAGTTCAACCTGATGTTCAAGACCTTTCAGGGCGTCACCGAGGATGCCAAGAACACCGTGTATCTGCGTCCGGAGACGGCGCAGGGCATCTTTGTCAACTTCCCCAATGTGCAGCGGGCCAGCCGAAAAAAGCTGCCCTTCGGCATCGGGCAGATCGGCAAGTCCTTCCGCAACGAGATCACCCCCGGCAACTTCATTTTCCGGGTGCGGGAGTTTGAGCAGATGGAGCTGGAGTTCTTCTGCAAGCCCGGCACCGATCTGGAATGGTTCGCCTATTGGCGGCAGTTCTGCCATGACTGGCTGCTGTCCATCGGCCTGAAGGACGAGAACCTGCGGCTGCGGGATCACGACCCGGAGGAGCTGTGCTTCTATTCCAAGGCGACCACCGACTTTGAGTTCCTGTTCCCCTTCGGCTGGGGCGAGCTGTGGGGCGTGGCGGATCGCACCGACTACGACCTGACCCAGCACCAGAATACCTCCGGCAAGGATCTGACCTATTTCGATCAGGAGACCGGCGAGCATTATATCCCCTATGTCATCGAGCCCAGTCTGGGCGTGGAGCGCAGCGTGCTGGCGGTGCTGTGCGACGCCTATGACGAGGAAGTGGTGGACGCCGAGAAAAACGACACCCGGGTGGTGCTGCGGCTGCACCCGGCGCTGGCGCCCTTCAAGGCGGCGGTGCTCCCTCTGTCCAAGAAGCTGTCCGAGCCGGCGCTGGCGGTGCGGGATGAGCTGGTCAAGCACTTTATGGTGGATTTCGACGATGCCGGCTCCATCGGCAAGCGGTATCGCCGGGAGGATGAGATCGGCACGCCCTTCTGCATCACCTTCGATTTCGACAGTCTGGAGGACGGCTGCGTGACCGTGCGGGATCGGGATACCATGCAGCAGGAGCGGGTAGCCATCGCCGACCTGCGGGCGTATATCGAGGAGCGTATCGCGTTCTGATTTTCCCCTCTTGACAAACCGGCGGGGATATGTTTTAATGCTACCGAAGTGAATCCACAAGAGGCTGTGACGGAGAGAGGTACCCGGCATCCGTTTTTTTCAGAGACCTGTCGGCCGGTGCGAGACAGGAAAACATCCGGAGAAATACACTCCCGAGCCGCGATCTGAACCGCCCGTATGGGCGCAGTAGGTGAGCCGCCTGCCGGCGTTATCGGCTGCAATGAGGCTTTCCTCCCCCGCGGGAGGAGGCGAACCAGAGGTGGTACCGCGACCTGTCGTCGCCCTCTGCCGGAGATTTTGGCTCTCCGGCAGAGGGCGTTTTTTGCTTGCGGCAGCGTGCGGTATGGAAAAAACACGAGGGAGGGATACCCTGTGAAAAAACTCAGAACCGCCGTATCGGTCCTGATCATGGCCATTGCCGGGATCGTCGGGCTGTTCGTCGGGGCGAACCTGCAGGACGACGGGCTGGGCGGCGCACTCCTGTTTTCGGTGATCGCCGGCATCGCCTGAGTCGTGTATACGGTAGACAATCGGAGGCAATAAGAGAGCATCATGATTTTTCGCAGGAACAAGAGCGGCTTCATCGACGTAAAAGCGGAAAACCCGATCGACTGGCATGAGCCGAACGGAAACGGCTGTGTCGTGTCGGATCGAATCACCAAGGACGGCTTTAAGGTCGGCTATATGTACCGGGAAAGGCCGGTTGCGGGTAAGCCAGACAGTGGTTGGCGGTTTCTGGCCGGAAACGAAGAGGATGCCTATATGAGCGATCCGAGCCATCATCATATCTTTTCCATCGCCACGATCTGTCATTACGACCGCGATATCATTCCCTATTTGAAAGCCGGGATCGGCAGCAGGTATATACGGATTGATGACCACGCCTTTGAAGCAGATGACGGATCAAAGCCGATATTCATAGACCGACAAACCGGATAAAGGCCAATCCCCGGATGCCCGCGCATCTCGAGCAGTATACACAGAATTTATTTTTATCCATCGAGAGGAGACAAAACTATGACCGTATTTGACGAACTGAAGGCCCGAGGGCTGATCGCGCAGCTCACCGACGAGGAGGAGATCAAGGAGCTGATCAACAACGGCAAGGCTACCTTTTATATCGGCTTTGACCCCACGGCGGACAGCCTCCATGTGGGGCATTTTATGGCGCTGTGCCTGATGAAACGGCTGCAGATGGCGGGCAACCGCCCGGTGGCGCTCATCGGCGGCGGCACCGGCTATATCGGCGACCCCTCCGGCCGCACCGATATGCGCTCCATGATGACCCCCGAGATCATCGAGCATAACTGTGCCTGCTTCAAAAAGCAGATGGAGCGATTCATTGAGTTCGGCGAGGGCAAGGCGATGATGGTGAACAACGCCGACTGGCTCTTGCAGCTCAACTATATCGAGCTGCTGCGGGAGGTGGGCGCCTGCTTCTCCGTCAATAATATGCTGCGGGCGGAATGCTATAAGCAGCGGATGGAAAAAGGGCTGTCTTTCCTGGAATTTAACTATATGATTATGCAGTCCTACGATTTCTACCATCTCTATCAGGAATACGGCTGCAATATGCAGTTTGGCGGCGACGACCAGTGGTCGAATATGCTGGGCGGCACCGAGCTGATCCGCCGCAAGCTGGGCAAGGACGCCTATGCCATGACCATCACCCTGCTGCTCAATTCCGAGGGCAAAAAAATGGGCAAGACCGCCAACGGCGCCGTGTGGCTGGATCCCAACAAGACCAGCCCCTTTGAGTTTTACCAGTATTGGCGGAATGTGGGCGACGGCGATGTGCTGAAATGCCTGCGGATGCTCACCTTCCTGCCCCTGGAGCAGATCGACGAAATGGATCGCTGGCAGGGCAGCCAGCTGAACACCGCCAAGGAGATTCTGGCGTTTGAGCTGACAAAGCTGGTGCATGGCGAGGAGGAGGCCGCCAAGGCGCAGGCAGGCGCCCGGGCGCTGTTCGCCGGCGGCGGCGATACGGAGCATATGCCCACCACCGAGGTGACTGCGGCGCAGCTGGGAGACGGCATGGGCCTGCTGGACCTGATGGTGCTGGCGGAGCTGGCTGCCTCCAAGGGCGAGGCGCGGCGGCTGGTGCAGCAGGGCGGCGTGACCGTAGACGATCAGAAGATTGCCGACATCGCCTATACCGTCACTGCCGATCAGTTCAGAGACGGGCAGATCATCATTAAAAAGGGCAAAAAAACCTTCCGCAAGATTCTGCTGAAATAAGTCGAATTCAGTGTCAAACAGCGCCGCTTATCCGAGCGGCGCCGTTTGTTTTCGGTTTATTTACAATTTCACGCTTTACAATGTGAAAGAAACCGGGTATAATGGTAAATAGTGTGAGACTGTAAAAAATCGGAAACGGGGGTTATCGGATTGAATTCTAAAATCAAGAGCAACGAGGCGGACTTTTTGTTTCAGGCGATTCTGTCCCTGAAGGATATGGACGAATGCTACAAGTTCTTCGAGGATCTGTGCACCGTGACGGAGATCAAAGCCATGGCGCAGCGGATCGTGGTGGCGAAGATGCTCAGCGAAAAGCAGGTATACAGCAAGATCGTGGAGCAGACCGGCGCCTCCACCGCCACCATCAGCCGGGTGAACCGGTCGCTGGAATACGGCTGCGACGCCTATGCGATGGTATTCAGCCGGATGAACGAGTCGAAATGAACGAATATCGGGATTTTGCCGCATTTTATGACGCGCTGACGGAGGATGTGGACTACGCCGCCTGGGCGGCGTATGCGCTGGCGCTGATCCGCCGGCACGGCGGCAGCAGCGGGCAGATGCTGGATCTGGCTTGCGGCTCCGGCAGCCTGTCGCTGGAGCTGGCCGCCCGGGGCGCCGAGATGGTGGCGGTGGATGGGTCGGCGGATATGCTGGCGATCGCCCGGGAGAAGGCTGCCGACGCCGGGGCGGACATTCTCTTTTTGCGTCAGGATATGCGGCAGCTGGATCTGTATGGCACGGTGGACAGCGCCGTGTGTATGCTGGATAGTCTCAGCCACATTGTGCGCACCGACGAGCTGCGGGAGATTTTCCGGCGGCTGGGGCTGTTTATCGCCCCCGGAGGGCTGCTGCTGTTTGATGTGAATACCCCCCACAAGCACGCGGTGACGCTGGGGGACAATGCCTTCGTGTTTGAAACGGAGGAGTTTCTGTGCGTATGGCGCAACACGTATGCCAAGGAACGGCATGAGGTTACGATGCAGCTGGATTTTTTTCTGGAGGAGGACGGGATATACCGCCGCTATACCGACGAGGTGCGGGAGCGTGCTTATTCCCTATCCACATGGAAGCGGCTGCTGACCGAGACCGGCTTTGACCTGCTGGGGGTCTATGGGGAACAGAGTATGCAGCCCCCGGCAGCCGATGCCGACCGCTGGGTGCTGGTTGCCCGCAACCGGGCGATTCATCAGAAAAAACGGAGAGTAGACAATGGGAAAGCTGATACGCTGCCTGACCCGTGACGGCACGGTGATGGCGATGTTTTTGGATGCAAAGGATATTGTGGCTGAGGCGGAACGCATCCATCAGACCTCGGCGGTGGTGACCGCGGCGCTGGGGCGGCTGCTGACCGCCGCCTCCATGATGGGACAGATGCTCAAGGGCGCCGACGAATCGGTGACGGTCAAGCTCAGCGGCGGCGGTCCCGCGGGGACGATCTTAGCGGTGGCAGACAGCCGCGGCAATGTGCGGGGCTATGCCCAAAACCCGGTGGTGGAGATTCCGCTGAAGCCCAACGGCAAGCTGGATGTGTCCGGTGCCGTGGGCACCGACGGACAGCTCACCGTTATCCGGGACGAGGGGAACGGCGAGCCCTATTCCGGGTGTATTCCGCTGGTGTCCGGGGAGATCGCCGAGGACATCACCCGGTATTATGCCGTCAGCGAGCAGACCCCCACCGTGTGCGCGCTGGGGGTGCTGGTGGACACCGACCTGTCGGTGAAGGCGGCGGGCGGACTGCTGCTGCAGCTGCTGCCCCATTGCCCGGAGGAGGTCATCGACCGGATCGAAAGCAACGTCAGCCGGCTGGAGCCGGTCACGACGATGCTGGAGCGGGGCTTGACCCCGGAGGATATCCTCGGCCGGGCGCTGGCGGGGATGGAATTTGATGTGCTGGACACCGGCGAGCCGGTGTATCGCTGCACCTGCTCCCGGCAGCGGGTGGAACGGGCACTGCTGTCCATGGGGGAAAAGGCGCTGCAGGAGCTGCCGGACGAGCAGGGGCAGGCCGAGGTGACCTGCCGGTTTTGCGACAAGGTCTACCGGTTCTCCCGGGAGGAGCTGGAGCGTCTGCTGCGCGCCGCCCGCTGAAAGCCCAAAACAGTGGAAAGGATGGTTGACAGGATGGAAAAGGATCGGGACGGCTATATTTCGCCGCTGTCCACCCGGTATGCCAGCCGGGAGATGCAGGCGATTTTTTCGGAGAATTTCAAGTTCCGCACCTGGCGGCGGCTGTGGATCGCGCTGGCGAAAGCGGAACAGGAGCTGGGGCTGCCCATCACCGACGGGCAGATTGCCGAGATGGAGGCACACGCCGAGGATATCAACTACGAGGTGGCGGAAGCCCGGGAGCGGGAGATCCGCCACGATGTGATGAGCCACGTCTACGCCTATGGGGTGCAGTGCCCTAATGCGGAGCCAATCATCCATCTGGGCGCCACCAGCTGCTATGTGGGGGATAACACCGACGTGGTGATCCTGCGGGAGGCGTCCCGATTGGTGATGCACAAGGCGGCGCAGGTGCTACACAATCTGGCGGGGTTTGCCTCCCGGTATAAGGCGCTGCCCTGTCTCGCCTATACCCATCTGCAGCCCGCCCAGCTCACCACCGTAGGCAAGCGGGCGACTCTGTGGATGAACGAGCTGTGCATGGATATGGAGAACCTACAGTTTCAGCTGGATCGGTTGCAGCTGCTGGGCTCCAAAGGCACCACCGGCACCCAAGCCAGCTTTATGGAGCTGTTCGACGGCGACGAGGACAAAATTCGCCGTATGGAGCAGCGGATTGCGGAGGAAATGGGCTTTTCCAGCTGTGTGCCGGTGTCCGGGCAGACCTATTCCCGTAAGGTGGATGCCTATTTTCTGGGGGTGCTGTCCGGGTTCGCCCAGAGCGCCTATAAGTTCGCCAACGACCTGCGGCTGCTCCAGTCCTTTTCCGAGGTGGAGGAGCCCTTTGGCAAGAAACAGGTGGGCTCCTCCGCCATGCCCTATAAGCGCAATCCCATGCGCAGCGAGCGGATGTGCGCACTGGCCCGCTATGTAATGGTGGATGCGCTCAATCCGGCAATGACGGCATCCACCCAGTGGTTTGAGCGAACGCTGGACGACAGCGCCAACAAGCGGATCGCTGTGGCGGAGGCGTTTCTGGCGGTGGACGCCATCCTCAATGTGTATAGCGACGTGACCTCCGGGCTGGTGGTGTATGAGCCGGTCATCCGCAGCCGGGTGATGGAAAAGCTGCCCTTTATGGCCACAGAAAATGTGATGATGGAATCGGTCAAGCGGGGAGGCGACCGGCAGGCGCTCCATGAGGTGCTGCGGGAGCTGTCTCAAGCGGCAGCCACCCGGGTCAAGCTGGAGGGAGCGCCGAACGACCTCATCGACCGGATGGCGGCGGATGAGCGGATTCCGCTGACGAAGGAGGAAATCCTCGCCCAGATGGCGCCGGAAAAGTATATCGGGCGCAGCGCATCCCAGGTGGAGGAGTTTTTGAGTCAGACGGCACAGCCGCTGCTGGAGCGGTATTATACCGGCGATGTGGCGGCGGCGCTGACCCTGTGAGGCATAAACGACAGAATTGCGGGTATACTGCAGTTGCATACTAAATCTAGGGAGCGATCGTGATGGAACCGAAAATGAAGAACATTCCCCATGCCGAGGTGGTCACGCTGCGGGAGCAGGTGGACTATCAGCCCGGTCAGGTAGTGAGCAAGACCCTGGCGCAGAATGAGGCGCTGAGCATTACCCTGTTCGCTTTCGAGAAGGGTGAAGAGATCAGCGCCCATAAATCCGGCGGTGATGCGTTCGTCACCTGCCTGGACGGTGTGGGGCGCGTCACCATTGACGGGCAGCCCTATACGCTCCGCGAGGGAGACTCCATCGTGATGCCCGCCGGTCATCCCCATGCGGTGTACGGCGAGGAGCGGTTCAAGATGCTGCTGGTCGTGGTATTTTAAGCTGTGAACCGAGCAAAAAGCGGGAGGCAAGATTGCCTCCCGCTTTTCTTCTGAGCCGGGTGGAATGTGCCATGCGCCCAATGGCGCCTGTATTACGATTTGTCGCCGGGCTTCGCCACCAGCGCACAGAGAAAGCCGAATACCACCGCCGCGGTGATCCCGCCGGCCGCTCCGGTGATCCCACCGGTCAGTACCCCGACCAGCCCTTTTTCGGCAACCGCCTCCCTGACCCCCATCGCCAGCGTATAACCAAAGCCGGTCAGCGGCACCGTGGCACCGCAGCCAGCGAATTTCACCAGCGGCTCATACACGCCAACGGCGGTCAGCGCTACCCCCAGCGTGACGAACGCCACCAGAATGCGGGCGGGGGTCAGCTTGGTGTAATCCATCAGCAGCTGCCCGATGACGCAGATCGCGCCCCCCACCGCAAACGCCTTGACCAGCATCCACCAATCCATTATTTCGACTCCCTTTCCGGTTGTTTCATTTGGCTCTCCGTTCGTTATTCTGTCAATTTTCCGGCGCTTTATGCGCCGATCCTCCGAAACGCCGGTCTTTCCGCTCTGCTTTTAAGCGGGAGAGCGCCGTATGAGCCGGAGATATGCACGATCCTGCCGCTCCCGGAATCCGGGGCGGAACGGTCCTTTGCGCGCTTATGACCGGTTGCCCCGCCATCCAATGCGCAACCGCGCCACCCGGTCACGCTTACCGGGCGGCATACGCGCCTTGACAAAACGCCGCCGCGTATATATAATGCCCTTAACGGCAGTTTTCCGTCCGTTGGCCGCACCCGACGATGCGGTTCTCTGAAATACCAAAAGAAACGAGGAACGGTTATGCGGGTTGACCATGATTTTCATATACACACCAATCTGTCCCTTTGCGCCGCCCGAACAGTCACGGCCGCACACTATATCCAAAAAGCAGCCGAACTGGGGCTCAAAAAAATCGGCTTTTCCAATCATATGTGGGACGAAGCCATACAGCCGCCCCTCAATGAATTCTACCGGGTACAAACGATCGCCTATAACCGGCAGCTGAAGGAAGAGCTGCGCTCTCTGGATACGCAGGGGGTGCAGATCTATTTCGGCGCGGAGGCAGAATTCCATCCAAAATACGGCATTGCTCTGACCGAGGAGGGCGCGGAACCGTTTGATTTTATTATTGTTCCGAATTCCCACACCCATATGACCATGGACAAATCGCTGTATCAGCCGTATCAAAAGCACGTGGATTTCATGGTGGAGGCCTACCGGAAGATCCTCGCTGCACCCGTCAGCCGGTACATTCTGGCGATGGCCCATCCCTTTGACGCGGTTTGCTGCCCCTATGACCGCCAGCTCCTGTACCCGTTGATCTCCGACGATTTGTTCAAGGAGCTGTTCGCAGCCACCGCCGGAAAGGGCATCGCCGTAGAAATCAATACCTCATGCTTTGCAGGGATCACCCCGGAAAACTGCGAGCGATTCGGAGCGATGCGGATGTTTCGTATCGCGCGGCAGATGGGGTGCCGCTTCACCTTTGGCAGCGATTCGCATTCCGAAACCGGACATGACAGCTACTGCGCCATCGCGCAGACGCTGATCGACTGTCTGGAGCTTCGGGAATCGGACATGGCAGAAATCACACGCTGAGCGGCCGGATATTTCCGAAATACAGAAAAGGACAACGGTTCCTCACGGAGCGGTTGTCCTTTTTTATGCGGATTTTTCAATTGCCGGCACAATTGCCGCACACCGACACGGAACGGCGCATACACTGGGCGTAGGAGCGGATACGACGGAACCGTGCGCCGCCGCGGTCTCTCCGAATCTTATTATGGGAGGAAAATCTCTATGGCGGAACAAAAGTTTATCCGGGATAACGGATGTAAAGAGGCCGTCTGTGTGGATGCGGGACGGGTGTACGACAGCTGCTGCGACAAGGATTGCATCGAAAACATGCGCCTGTTCTTCACCGAACGGGATCAGATGCTGGTGGATCACGCCACCGGGATCCGCACGAAAAAGGCGGAGGTCATCACCACCTACATAGACGTGGAAGCGCTGCCCTTTAACCGCGGCTACTATTCCTGCGACCTGACCTTCTTCTTCAATGTGGAGGTAGAGGTCTACGGTGGACACGGCACTCCGTGCAGCACCGTTTGCGGTGTCGGTGTTTTCCGCAAGAAGGTCATCCTGTACGGCAGCGAGGGGCATGTGCGGGTATTCCATAGCGAATATCGTCCCGATGAGCATGACCGGCAGGAGATGCCCACCCGGAATATGCCCCACTGCTGCGTGCAGATCGCCGAACCGGTGGTGCTGGACGCCCGTCTGGTGGATTGCTGTGACCGCTGCCACTATGATTGCGGCGATTGCGGCTGCATCCCTGCCAGCTTCTGCAACCGCTACGGCGGCAACTTCGTGGATTCTTCCGACAACCGCATTGTGGTGGTATCTCTGGGGATCTTCACCATCGTGCAGCTGATCCGCAACGTGCAGATGCTCATGCCGGTATACGATTACTGTATGCCCAACAAGGAGTGCAGTCCCACCAGCGAGAATCCCTGCGACCTGTTCCACAAGATGAGCTTCCCGGTCAACGAGTTCTTCCCGCCGGCCGGCGAAACCGACAGCGGCTGCGGCTGCGGGAATACGGGCGGCACTCCCGGCGGCTGCGGAAAGCCCGGCGGCTGCCGCTGAGCCAGCCTGAATGCACCGTCCGGAGGGAGACACCCACGCACCCCTATCCAAACCCGCGTCTGTGTGCCGATCACGGAACGGGAGCGCACAACCGTCGGCGACACCCCATAGACAGGTTTTCCGTGCCGGACGTACCGCATGAAGCAAGAGCGCTTTGCCTAAGCAAAGCGCTCTTGCTCCGTTTGGGTCCGCCGGACAAAGAAATCCCGTTTTTTGCGGTGTTTTACGGAACTTTGCGGAATAATTCGGAGCATCACAAAAAACAAAAGATCCGCCGCAAGCCCTTCAAAACATCAGGCTTGCGGCGGATCTCACTTTGGCTCGCAGCACCGAAAAAGATATTATTTAAACTTGAACCGGTTTCCATGCGAAGGGGAGTAAATCTTTAATATCAACCTTTACCACGTTATTGTTTTCATCGTTTAATATGACCTTAATATCGGGACAGTATTCTATAAGCATTTGGCGGCAGTTACCACAGGGTGCTACCAGGCAATTCGGTGCTTTATCGTGAACCGCAACAATTGTGTCGAAATTTCTTTCGCCTGCCGAAATTGCCATACCTATTGTAATGTATTCTGCACAAGAACCGTGTATACCGTCACAGTTTACACCGCTGTAAATTTTGCCGTTTGGACAACTGAGTGCCGCGCCTACAGTGTGGTGGTAAATTTCATCATCAAAATTATTTTGTAAGGTGTTAAGAGCAACTTTTATAAGTTCTTTATCTTTGTCGGTAATTTCGTAAAATTTCATCTGATAACGCCACCTTTTCGAAACCAAGTCTGCAATCTTTTGCATAACCATCGGTTACTTCAACACGAAAACGCTGTTTATTCATCTGCAGCCATCCTTTGCCGTATTAAGCGAGGAAATTAACATTCTTCTGATTGCACCGCATTGGTTTTGCAGAGGCTTATATGTTGATTCTGCAATATAACCGGTTTCAAAAAGAAGCTCAAGCCAATACTCTGTTTCAAAGCATTCCTTTTGAGCTATTTCCAGCTTTGAGATAAAATCGTTTTTGCCTTGGGCGACTGTGCCTCATAAATATTCGCCCCGATGCTCGTGCCGGAACGCAAAAGCTGATTCGTTAATACCGATTCTTTCGTTTTGGTTTTAATATCACGGCAAAGAAATACAATTTGCTTTGCAAAGTCCTTTGATTTACAGCGCAAAATGCTATCTGACATTATTCATCACCTAAATGAGATATATCATAATATTCCCTATTTGTAAAGGTCCAGTGATATGCCGAGCCGTGCTCGGCGTGATATTTTTAGCCATAAGCAAACGTGATATTGTTCGCTAAAACTCACAGTGATATTATATTCACCCTCACACTTGCGCAGCAAATATCACTCGGCGAAAAGCCGAATATCACTGCGCAGCAATACCACTCGCCGTAAGGCGAATATAACTGAAAAAAGCAATTGCAAAGAGCAATTGCTTTTTTCATGAAACTAAAAACCTATTTTGATACGAAATGCACACCTTGTCACCTTTCCGTTAAAATGTTTGGAAATCGTTAAATGGTGCACACCGT
>CAKUAQ010000002.1 GCA_934636435.1 uncultured Eubacteriales bacterium | reverse complement strand
CGCTGGGGGCGGTGGTGATGAGATCGAGATTGTATTCCCGCTCCAGCCGCTCCTGGATGATCTCCATATGCAGCAGCCCCAAAAAGCCGCAGCGGAACCCAAAGCCCAGCGCCACCGACGTCTCCGGCTCAAAGGTGAGGGACGCGTCGTTGAGCTGCAGCCGCTCCAGCGCCTCCCGCAGATCCTGATAATGGGCGCCGTCCGCCGGGAACACGCCGCAGAACACCATGGGGTTCACCCGGCGATAGCCGGGCAGCGGCTCGGCGGCGGGGCGGGCCGCCAGCGTGACGGTATCGCCCACCCGGGCATCGCCCACCGTCTTGATGGAGGCCGCCAGATAGCCCACCTGACCGGCCTCCAGCACCCCCGTCGGCTCCAGCCGTCCCGGGCGCATGATGCCGGTCTCCACCACATCGAATTCCGCCCCCGACGCCATCATACGGATCCGGTCGCCGGTGTGCAGGACGCCGTCCATCACCCGGAAATACACGATGACCCCCCGGTAGCTGTCGTAGTAGCTGTCGAAAATCAGCGCCTTCAGCGGGGCGGTCTCATCCCCGGCGGGGGCGGGCAGCCGCACAATGGCCTCCAGCACCGCGTCGATATTCAGCCCCGCCTTGGCGGAGATGCAGGGGGCATCGTGGGCCTCGATGCCGATGATGTCCTCGATCTCCTGCTTGACCCGCTCCGGGTCGGCAGCGGGCAGGTCGATCTTATTGATCACCGGGATGATATCCAGCCCGTGCTCCGAGGCAAGATAGGTGTTGGCCAGGGTCTGGGCCTCCACACCCTGGGTGGCGTCCACCACCAGCAGCGCCCCCTCGCAGGCCGCCAGCGACCGGCTCACCTCATAGTTGAAATCCACGTGGCCGGGGGTGTCGATGAGGTTAAAGGTATAGTCCTCCCCGTCCTGCGCCCGGTAGTTCAGGGTAACGGCGTGGGCCTTGATGGTGATGCCCCGCTCCCTCTCCAGATCCATACTGTCTAAGAGCTGATCCTCCATATCCCGCAGCGCCACGGTATTGGTCTTTTCCAGCAGGCGGTCCGCCAGCGTGGACTTGCCGTGGTCGATGTGGGCGATGATGCAAAAATTGCGTATGTGCGCTTTTCTGTCCGCCAAAAGAATTCCCCCATGTTGTAGGTTGCTTATAACTAAGCAATCCGGGTACACCGGTTCCCGATCGCTTTCATCTATTTTACCAGATATACAAAGAAATGACAAGCAAAAAGTAAAATTGGCAATTGCCAATTTCCAGCCCGTGTGCTATACTGAGGGCGAATATTTGACCGACAGGTCAGGGAGGTAATTGATATGATCCGCGTAACCGTATGGAACGAATATGAGCACGAGCGGCAGGAGCCGTCCATCGCCGCCATTTACCCGGAGGGCATTCACAAGGCCATCGCCGCCTTTCTGGGGGAGGAGACGGATTTCACCGTCCGCACCGCCACCCTGCAGGACCCGGAATGCGGGCTGACCGAGGAGGTGCTGCACGACACCGATGTACTGCTGTGGTGGGGCCATATGGCGCACCATAAGGTACCCGACGAGGTGGCTGTCCGGGTGCAGCAGGCGGTGCTGCAGGGCATGGGGCTGATTGTGCTCCACTCCGGCCATCACAGCAAGCCCTTCAAGCTGCTCATGGGCACCCCCTGCAACCTCACCTGGCGGGAGGACGGCGACATGGAGCGCATCTGGGTGGTGAACCCCGCCCATCCCATCGCCCGGGGAGTCGGCCCCTATTTCAATCTGGAGCATGAGGAGACCTACGGCGAGGTATTCGACGTGCCCCAGCCGGATGAGCTGGTGTTCATCGGCTGGTACAGCGGCGGCGAGGTGTTCCGCTCCGGCTGCTGCTGGCAGCGGGGGAGAGGAAAAATCTTCTATTTCCAGCCCGGTCACGAGAGCTTCCCCACCTTCTACAACAAAAACGTCCAGACGGTCATTAAAAATGCCGTGCGCTGGGCGGTGCCGGTGAACCGCACGACGGAGCTGATCTGCCCCCATGTGGAGAAGCCCCACTGTAACTTTGACTGATAAGGAGCGCCCTATGGACTGGACAGAGGTATGCATCCGGGTGGAGACCGCCCGCACCGACGAGGCCGCCGCCATCGCCAATATGGCGGTGCCCTACGGGCTGTATATCGAGGATTACAGCGATCTGGAGGAGGGCGCCCGGGAGATCGCCCACATCGACCTCATCGACGAGGAGCTGCTGACCCGGGACCGGAGCCACAGCATCATCCACCTGTATATCGACCCGGAGGACAATCCCCCGGAGGCGGTGGCGTTCCTGCGGGAACGTCTGGCGGCGGCGGGCATCCAGAGCGACGTGGAGGCCAACGCCGTGCGGGAGGAGGACTGGGCCAACAACTGGAAGAAATACTTTAAGCCCCTGCCGGTGGGGGAGCGGCTGCTAATCTGCCCCTCCTGGGAGACCGCCGACAACCCGGAGCACCGGGCGGTGCTGTCCATCGACCCCGGCATGGCCTTCGGCACCGGCGGCCACGACACCACCCGGCTGGTGCTGGAAACGCTGGAGCGGCACATTCAGCCCGGCGACGCCTTTCTGGATGTGGGCTGCGGCAGCGGAATTTTGAGCATCGCCGCCTGTCTGCTGGGAGCGGGCAGCGCCCTGGGGGTGGATATTGACGCACTGGCGGTGAAAACCGCCCGGGAGAACGGAGCGCTGAACGGGCTGACCCCGCCCCGGTATACCGTGATGCAGGGGGATCTGACCCGGGATGTGACCGGCACCTATCCGGTGATCGCCGCCAATATTGTGGCGGATGCCATCATCGCTCTGTCCCCCGCCATCCCCGCCCTGCTGGCGGAGGGCGGCGTCTACATCGTCTCCGGCATCATCGACACCCGGGAGGGGGATGTGCTGGCGGCGCTGGCGGACTGCGGCTTCACCGTGGCCGAGCAGCACGAACACGGCGGCTGGCTGTGTCTGGTGTGCCGCCGATAGATCAAAAAGAAACAGAAGGCTATGCCCATGAACCGGGATACGGTCGACAGGAGACACCCGTCAGTCGCTCCGGCAGGGCAAGCAGCAGCGTATCGGCGGCGACGGCGACGGTGGCGCTGCCCTTTGGGGGCGGCTGCCGCACCCTGACGCCGGCGGCGGGGGAGACCGCCGTGGCGGAAACCGGAAAGGAGTGACCGGAATGCCCCGGTTTTTTGTGGAGCACCCGCTGGAGGTGGGAGAGGAAACGGCGCTGGTCGGCGCGGATGCCCGGCACATCGCCGGAGCGCTGCGGATGACCCCCGGCGAAGCCCTCATCCTCTGCGACGGGCAGGGGACGGATTATGCCTGCACCCTCACCGCCGTGGAGCGGGAACGGGTGACGCTGGCGGTGGATGCCGCCGCCCCCAACCGCACCGAGCCGACGCTGGCGGTGACCCTCTATATGGGGCTGCCCAAGGGGGATAAGCTGGAATGGGTCATCCAGAAAGCGGTGGAGCTGGGGGTCACGGCCATTGTGCCGGTGATGACCGCCCGCAGCATCGCCCGGGTGGAGGGCAAGGACACCGCCAAAAAGCAGGAGCGCTGGCAGCGCATCGCCGACGAGGCGGCGGGACAGTCCGGCCGGGGCATACGCCCCCGGGTGGAATTTCCCCTGCGCCGGAAAGAGGCACTGCCCCGGCTGGCGGAGGAAAGCGGGGTTCTCCGGGATGAAGTGCGGAACCGACAACCATATACGTGAGGAGGAAAACGGATGGCAGGTGTCCATCACCGAGGAAAGGTCATAGCCCTTGTGCTGATACCGATTTTATTGGTCGCGTCCGTCGGCTTTCTGCTGTGGGATGACAGCCAAAGCTCCTGCGAACCTTTGGAAATGGATACGGCCTTATTACAGACGATCTCCGACCGGTTGCCCGTCCCCCGGGAGACGGTCGAGGGGGAGACCGTCATACGGGAAAAGGCGTTCCGGGGCATTGTCGTGTATTATGCCGAGCCTGTCACGGAGCAGCGGGCGCAGGCGCTGACCGCGTATTTTCAGGAGCAGGCACAGCAATATCAGGGTGCGTATGTCCCCTTACGCGGGGAACCGGCAGCCGCTCTGGTGGGGAACCGGTATTATTCTTCCGTGATCGACAAAATCGGGTACGGCTGGCTCAGCTATAAGGGCAACCTCTATGCCGCCTACACCTCCCGCGAGCAGGCACAGGGGAAGCCGAATTATCGCAACCGGTACGAATTTTCTTTCGTGAAAAGCGGTGCGGCCTATCATTTTATCCTGTTCAGCCGCCGACAGGAGCCGGAAACGGCGCTGACGGCGGCAGCGGAATACCTGTCCGCGCAGATACAGCCGGACGCACAGTAAAACCGGCAGAGGTATGCGGCAAGCCGCGCCCAACGGAAGAATTCGCCGCTCATTGAACCCTAAATCACAGAGAAAGCCACCGTCACGGAACGTGCATCGTTCCGTGACGGTGGCTTTTTGCAATTCACAAGGGAAACGTCCTGCGTCCAGACGCCAGATATTCGGGATCTGCGTTGGGCCAAAGTTTTTGTCCACTTTTCCACAATCTGCGTGTGGGGCACACACCGGGTGTTTCCGTATACTCTTCCCGATGAGCGGTCTATCGCATAGATTCCATCGCCTAAATATCTATTCTCCCGTAGAGGGTGGCGCTTTCTTCTTTCTCCGACTCGGTGCGGGAGGGGAGCGTCGCTCCGTCCGCCGTGGGCAGCGGATGGCTGCGGGAAATGAACTCCCGCACCGGCCGCTCCGGCGCTACGATCTCATGCTCCCGACGACCGCCGCGGTCATTGCGGCCGCCGCTGCGCCCACCGTTGCCGCGGCCGCTGCGATTGCGGTTGCCGCCGCGATTGCCGCCCCGGCGCTCGTCGGTGCGCCCCTTATTGGGGTTATCGTCGGAGGGACCGATCACCACATGCCGGTTGGGATCGCTGCCTACGCTCCAGGAGATCACACCCTCCATATCCTGCACCGCCGTATGGATGATCCGGCGCTCATAGGGGTTCATCGGCTCCAGCGAATGCTTCCGTCCGGTGCGGGCGGTCTGCGCGCCCAGCCGCTTGGCCAGGCTCACCAGCGCCTGCTCCCGCTTTTCCCGATAATTGCCGATATTCAGCGTCACCCGGAAATAGCCGCTGCCGGCGCGATTCGCCACCAGCCCGGTGAGGCACTGGAGCGCATCCAGCGTATCCCCCCGCCGTCCGATGATAAAGCCCAGATCCTCGCCCTCCAGCGAGATCTCGCAGCCGTTCTCCGTCTCGGTCGCGGTGACGGTGAATTTCTCGGCGCCCATCGCCCGCAGCACCGATTCCAGATAGGCCGTGGCCTTAGCCACCGCCGCGCTGATCTCCTCGGGATTCAGGGCTTTACGGGGTTTTTCCGTTTTTTCGGTTTTTTCCACCGGGGCTGCCGTCTCGGCGCCCTCCGCCAGACGGCCCTTCACGATGGCCGGCGCGCCGCCGAACAGGCCGAGCACCTTTCTGGTCGGCTCCTGCTGCACCTCAAAGGTGATGGCGCTTTCATCCGCGCCCAGCTCCCGGGCGATCAGCCGACGGGCTTCCTCCACGGAAGCCGCTTCCTTCACGATTTCTCTCATGATCCGTCATCCTTTCCCCGATGTTGATTCATCCGCCGCGGGAGTCTCGTCCACCGGCTCCTTCGGCACCTCGTCCACGGCCGTTTCCGCCGTGGTGGGGGTATCTGTCGCCTTTTTCGGCGGACGCTTGCCCTCCTTGGCGGCTTTTTTCTCGTTTTCTTCCTTCTGCCACGCTGCCTGTTCTGCCAGACGGGCCGCTTTCAGCCGTTCCTTATCCTCCGCCTTCTTGCGGCGGCGCTCGGCGTATTCGATCTCCGCCTGCTCCCGCGCCTTGACGGGGTTATACATGGCGTTGAGCACCACCGTCTGCACCATGGCCAGCAGGTTGGAGAATACCCAGTACAGCGCCACGCCGCCGGGCACGGTGAAGGCGATCACCAGCGAGAACAGGGGCATGGAATACATCATGCCCTTATTGGAGCAGCCGCCCGCCGCCTGCTGGCTCTGGGACATGGTGCTCTTGGAATAGCGCATACTCAGCAGACTGGACAGCAGCGCCGCCACACCGGAGGCGATGGCGATGAGCCACAGCCAGTTGGGCTTGATGCCGTCCTTAGAAGGCATATCCAGCAGGGACACGCCGAAGATGCTGAATTCCTTCTTCGTATCCTGCAATACCTGCAGGGTCTGGTCGGCGGCGGTCGCCGCCTCGGTCTCGCTCTGGCCCGCCGCCACGGCCGCGTCGATCAGCGCCGTGCGCATGGGCTGCCCATACTCGTCGGCATACTGGAGCAGATACAGCTCCCGGTAATAGGAATTCTCCTGGAACCGGGAGGTGATCTTCTTGGCCTCTTTTTCGTCCTTGCCCTCGGTGAGCTGATTCTCCACCGCCGTGACGCAGGTGGAAATCTGGTCGGCCGTGATTTTCTTCGTCTGCACGTAGGTCAGGGGCTTATAGATCACGGCGATGATGCTCATGAGCACCAGCATCTGCAGCAGCATGGGCAGGCAGCCGCCGGTCAGGCTCACGCCCTCCTTTTGGTACAGCTCCTGCTGCTTCTGCTGCAGCTTCTGCCGGTCGTTGGCGTATTTTTTCTCCAGCCGTTCCAGCCGGGGGGCCAATTTGGCCCGGTCCACCTGGCTCTTCTGCTGCTTGATATTCAGCGGGAAGCACAGGAGACGGATGAGCAGGGTAAACAGAAATATCGCCACAAAATAGCTGGGCACCAGCTGATAGATCCATTGCAGCACATAGCCCAGCGGCACGGCGAACAGGCCAAACAGCTTCATCATGGCCAGTGGCCTCCTTTACAGTCAATGATATTTTTTGCGGGAGTTTTTTCCCTCCCGCGGCCGCCGGCGCCGGGCACCGGGCCACGAAATGCGTTCCGGCACGGGATCGTACCCGCCCCGGAACAGCGGATTACAGCGCAGAATGCGCCACAGAGTCAGGCCGGTGCCTATCCAGATGCCGTGGCGCTGATACGCCTCCACGGCATAAGCCGAGCAGGTGGGCGAAAAACGGCAGACCGGCGGGGTATTGGCGGAATGCTTCTGATAGAGATGAATCAGGGCAATGGGGATGCAGCGGGGGGAAAACCGCCGGGGCGCGTCACCCATGGGTCAGCGCTCCCAGCTGCGCCAGCTGCTGCTCCATCACAGGGAGCAGCTGGGTGCTTTTCATCGAAAGCAGCCGCCCCCGCGCCACAAACACAATGTCGTAGCCCCCCACCCGGGGGCACAGGGGGTAAAACGCGGCGCGGATCACCCGGCGGGCCCGGCTGCGCTGCACGGCGCCGCCCAGCTTCTTCCCGGTGGTGATGCCCACCCGGGGATAGCCCAGCCGGTTTTTCCGCACATAGGTCACCAGCGCCGGATGCACCTGAGAACGCCCGTGGTAATACAGGGTGCGAAATTCCTTATTTTCCCGCAGCGATGCAAACGTCGGCATTCTCATGCCCCCTTATCTTCCATCGGTTTCCGTCATAAGAAAAAAAGCCACCTGAACAGTGGCTCATTTTCAGTACGTCAGACGGGCTCTGCCCTTCGCTCTGCGGCGAGCCAAAACCTTGCGGCCGTTGGCGGTGGCCATTCTCTTACGGAAGCCATGCTCCATCTTGCGATGACGCTTCTTGGGCTGATAGGTACGGAACATCCCATGCCCCTCCTTTCACTCTCTGGTCTGCTGTCCGGCGTCTGAATACGCACAGACAGCCCTAGCAATGAACTATTATATACCAATCCGGGGAAAGATGTCAAGAAAATTTTACGGACAAACCCTCTTTTTTGCGTTTTTCACGGCTCTTGTGGTGGGTCCGCGGCGCGGGCCCCATATCTTGTATGCCGGCGGTGCGCCACAACGGCGTTTTCGGGGCGAGAAACGCCCCATTCCGGCGTTTTCGGAGAAAAAGAGATTTTTTTCACAGTGCAACGAAAAAACGGCGAAAAATCGTTGAAAAACACCGCTGTTTATGCTATAATGAAATTGTGGGCTTTTGACTTTTTTTGACCCGCCGGGGCAGGTTTTCGGCTGCCGTTTCGACGGCCGCCTATATTTTCACGGGCAGAGGAGAACGAAAACGCTATGGATTCGATCAACGAGGTATGGGAAAAGGTACTGGAGATCATGCAGCAGTCCGGCATCAGCCAGACTGCCTTTGACGTATGGATCAAAAACATTGAGCCCCAGGGCATCCGGGACGGGGAGATCGTGGTGTGCGTCAACACCGATTTCATGAAAAAAACGCTGGAGGACAACTATGCCCCCAAGCTGCGGGATGCGGTGCAGACGGCACTGAGCATTCCGCTGGGGCTGCGCATCGTCAGCAAGGAGAGCGCCCCGGCGGCCAGCGCTCCGGCTGCCGCGCCCATCCGGGGCAACGGCTATCCCACCGGCAATGCCGACGAGGAATATACCTTCGACAATTTCGTGGTGGGCTCCTCCAACAAGTTTGCCCACGCCGCCTCCCAGGCGGTGGCCAGCAAGCCGGCCGGTCTTTATAATCCCCTGTTCATCTACGGCGGCTCCGGTCTGGGCAAGACCCACCTGCTCTGCGCCATCTGCAAGGAGATCCAGCGCAATAACCCCCGGGCACAGATCCTGTACATCAAGGGCGAGACCATGACCAACGAGCTGATCGAGGCCATCAAGACCGGCACCACGGCGGATTTCCACGCCAAATACCGGCAGGTGGACATTCTGCTGGTGGACGATATCCAGTTCATCAGCGGCAAGCAGAGCACTCAGGAGGAATTCTTCCACACCTTTGAGACCCTCCATTCCAGCGGCAAGCAGATCGTGCTGACCAGCGACCGCCCCCCCCGGGAGATTGCCACGCTGGAGGAGCGGCTGCGTTCCCGCTTTGAGATGGGACTGCTGGCGGATATTCAGCCGCCGGATCTGGAAACCCGGATCGCCATCATCCGCCGCAAGGCGCAGGTGCTGGATCTGCCGCTGCAGGACGATGTGGCGGAGTACATCGCCAACCAGCTCAAGAGCAACGTCCGGCAGCTGGAGGGCGTGGTCAAGCGGATGCGGGCCCAGTATATGCTCAATAACGAGCAGCCCAACATGATCACCGCCCAGAACGCCATCCGGGATATCCGCAACGACAGCCAGCCGGTGCCCATCACCGTGGAACGCATCATCTCCGAGGTGGCGCGCACCATGGGGGTGCAGCCGGAGGACATTCGCTCCGGTAAGCATTCCGCCCCCATTTCCCGCGCCCGGCAGGTGGCGGCCTATGTGGTACGGGAGATCACCAATCTGCCCATGAAGGCCATCGGCGTCGAATTCGGCGGCCGGGATCACTCCACCATCGTCTACGCCATCCAGAAGGTAGAGACCCAAATGGTGCAGGATGCCTCCTTCAAGCACATGGTGACGGACATCATCAAAAATCTCAGCGAGCGGTAACGGTCGATCACCGCGCCGCCGGGGCGGGTGTTCCTATTATATATATTACATTATTATAGGAGACTCGGCGCTTTTCCACCGTTTCCACCGGTTATTCACCGACAGTCCTGCACTTTTCCACACGCGCTTGTGGAAAGTGTGGAAAAACGGATTTTCACACAGTTTTTCACTTTCCACCGGGAAGTTTCCACGAACCGGTGGAAACCGGAAAAACCGTCCACCGACCTGCACATTCCTCCACAATCCGGGCAGCGCCGCCGGGGGAGAGAAAATCCAGCATTTTCCGGGTATAACCGCGGTTTTCCACAAATTCACAGCCCCTACTACTACTACGAAACAAATATAGTTATTTTATTGCGTAAAGGTGGGTTTTACCATGAACTTTCAATGCGACAAACAGGAACTGATCGAGGCGGTGGGGAATGCCCAACGGGCGGTTGCGGCGAAAGCGGCCTTGCCGGCACTGGAGGGAATCCTCCTGCGGGCACAGGGCTCCACGCTGTTTCTGGCCGGCTTTGACATGGAGCTGGGCATCACCACCACCATCGAGGCACAGGTGCAGCAGCCCGGCGAGCTGGTGCTGCCCGCCCGGATGTTCGGCGACATCGTGCGCAAGATGCCCGGAGACCGCATCACCCTCACCGCCGACGACAAATTCAACACCGTCATCCGCAGCGACGTGACGGAATTCTCCATCATGGGCATCACGGCGGCTGATTATCCCGCTATTCCCACGGTGGACGAGGGCATCAGCGTGGCGGTGTCGCAGGATGTGCTCAAGGGCATGGTGCGACAGACCATTTTCTCCGTGGCCGCCCCCAACAATCCCCGCCCCATCTACACCGGCACGCGCTTTGAGATCACACCCGACCAGCTGCGTCTGGTGAGCATGGACGGCTACCGGCTGGCCATCCGCACCGAACCGGTACAAACCGACGAGACGGTGAACTTTGTGGTGCCGGGAAAGGCGCTGCAGGAAATTCTCAAGCTGCTGAAGGACGAGGACAAAAACTGCAACCTCATCATCGGCCGCCGACACATTATCTTTGAGATCGACGGCTACGCGGTAATCTCCCGGCTGCTGGAGGGAGAATTCATCGACTATGAGCGGATCATCTCACAGGAGGAGGCTGCCACCACCGTGGTGGTGAACACCCGCAGCATGATGGATGCCGTGGATCGGGTCTCGCTGGTGATCAACGACCGGCTGCAGACCCCCATGATCTGCGAATTCCGGGATCAGTCGGTGTACGTGTCCTGCTCCACACCGCTGGGCAAGGCCAACGACTGCATTCCCGCCCAAATCACCGGCAACGAGGAGACCATGGGCTTCAACTCCCGCTATCTGCTGGACGCGCTGAAAAACAGCGAGACCGACGAGGTGCGCATCGAGCTGAACAGCTCCTTAAAGCCGATGAAAATCTTTCCGAAAGAGGGCAGCAGCTTTCTGTTCCTGGTGCTGCCGGTGAGACTGAAATAATGGAAACCTTCCGATTCACGTTAGAAACCGAGTTCATCCGGCTGGACGACCTGTTAAAGCGCACCGGCTGCGTAGCCACCGGCGGACAGGCCAAGGTGCTGATCCAGTCCGGCCATGTGCGGCTGGAGGGTGAGCCCTGCACCATGCGGGGCAAAAAGCTGCGGGGCGGCGAGACCGTCACCCTGCCCGACACCGGCGAGGAGATCGTCGTTGTACGTCCGTAGACTGACGGTCGGCGCTTTCCGCAATCTGCACCCCTGCCGGTGGGAACCGGCGGCCGGTGTTAATATTCTCTACGGAGACAACGCTCAGGGAAAGACCAATCTGCTGGAGGCCTGCTGGCTGTTCACCGGGGCGCGCTCCTTTCGGGGGGCCCGGGACAGCGAGATGATTCCCTTCGGCGGGGAGGAGGCGCGTCTGTCTCTGGATTTTTTTGCGGGCAACCGGGAGCAGCAGGCGGATATGGTCATCCGCCAGCGGCGGCAGGCCACCCTCAACGGCCTGAAGCTCTCCTCCGCCGCCAAGCTGGCGGGAACGCTGTGCGGGGTGGTCTTTTCACCGGCCCATCTGTCGCTGGTGCGGGATGGTCCCGGAGAGCGGCGGAAATTCGTGGATGCCGCCTATTGTCAGCTCAGCCCCGGCTATATCGGAAAGCTGACGGAATTTCACCGGGTGCTGACCCAGCGTAACGCACTGCTGAAACAGATGACCGCGCCGGGACGGAACGCCGCCGCTGACCGGGAGATGCTGGAGCTGTGGGATCACACCATGGCCGCCGCCGGGGCCCGCGTGACCGTGGCGCGCAGCCTGTATATCGAAAAGCTGCGCCCGCTGGCGGCGGAAATCTACGCCGGCCTGTCCGGCGGCCGGGAGCAGCTGACCATCCAATGGGAATCTCCGGCCTATGCACCGGGGATGACCCCCGCCGCTGTCGCCGCCCGCTGGAAAGCGCTGCTGGAGACTTCCCGGAATGCGGACCGGGGGGCGGGATTCTCTACCGTCGGCCCTCACCGGGAGGATCTGGCGCTGACGCTCAACGACACCGATGTACGCACCTACGGCTCCCAGGGGCAGCAGCGCTCGGCGGTGCTGGCGCTGAAGCTGGCAGAGGCGGCGCTCCTCCAGGATGTGACCGGCGAGGCGCCGGTGGCGTTTCTGGACGATGTGATGAGCGAGCTGGATGTATCCCGACAGAAATATATTCTCAATCATATTGAGGGGTGGCAGGTGTTTATCACCGGCTGCGAGCCCTCCGCCGCTCTGCGTATGACCTCCGGAAGGGTATTTCACATCAAACAGGGCGTAGTATCTGAATAAAATTATACAGACAGGATTTGAATGTATGTATTTGCACATTGGGCAGGACACCGTGGTGCGGGAGCAGGACATTGTGGGCATTTTCGATATGGACAACACCACGGTGTCCCGTACCACCCGGGAGTTTCTCAACCGGGCGGAGCGAGAGGGACGGGTCAGCTATGTGAACTATGAGCTGCCCAAATCCTTTGTGGTGTGCCGCGGCGGTGCGGTGCACATCGCCCAAATGGCGCCGAAAACCCTGGTCAAACGGGCAAAAACTTTGTAAACCAACCACCGAAAGGGAGGAACTACCGATATGGCACTGGATACCGAGCAAATCAATGAGCAGGAGATGACCCACGCCGAGGGGTCTTATGACGAAAAAGACATACAGGTGCTGGAGGGTTTGGAGGCGGTGCGCAAGCGCCCCGGTATGTATATCGGCTCCACCGGCCCCCGGGGTCTGCACCATCTGGTGTATGAGATCGTGGACAACTCCATCGACGAGGCGCTGGCGGGCTACTGCACCCACATCGAGGTGGACGTGCTGCCCGGCGACATCATCTCCGTGCGGGACAACGGCCGGGGCATCCCGGTGGGTATGAACGAGAAGCTGGGTCTGCCCTCCGTGACGGTGGTGCTGACGGTGCTGCACGCCGGCGGTAAGTTCGGCGGCGGCGGATACAAGGTGGCCGGCGGTCTGCACGGCGTGGGTTCCTCGGTGGTGAACGCCCTGTCCGAATGGCTGGAGGTGGAGATCCGCCGGGATGGCCACATCTACACCCAGCGGTTTGAGAGGGGCAAGACCGTCACCGATCTGAAGGTGATCGGCGACACCGACGAAACCGGCACGCTGGTGCGGTTCAAGCCGGACGCGGAGATCTTCACCGAGACCACCGAATTCGACTTTGAAACCCTGCAGAAGCGGCTGCGGGAGCAGGCATTCCTCAATGCGGGGCTGCGCATCACCTTCACCGACCGGCGCACCGACGAGATCAAACAGGAAACCTACTGCTATGAGGGGGGTATCTCCTCCTTTGTGGAGTTTCTTAACAAGACCCGGGGTTACGTGGCGCTGCACGAGAATGTGATCCACCTCACCACCACCGACGGGGAGAGCGTGGCGGAGGTGGCGTTCCAGTATAACGACAGCTATAACGAAACCATCGTCTCTTTCGCCAATAATATGCACACGGTGGACGGCGGTACCCACGAGACGGCGTTCAAGACCGCCATCACCCGGGTATTCAATGCCTACGCCCGGCGCTTTAAGATTCTCAAGGACAACGACAAGGATCTGAAGGGCGAGGATGTGCGGGAGGGCCTCATGGCGGTCATCAGCGTGAAGCTGGAGGACGCGCAGTTTGAGAGCCAGACCAAAGCAAAGCTGGGAAATACCTCCATCGGCAAGCTGGTGAACACCCTTATCGGTGTGAAGCTGACGGAATATCTGGACGAGAATCCGGCGGTGGCAAAGGCCATTCTGGAAAAATCCGTCAACGCTGCCCGGGTGCGGGAGGCCGCCCAGAAAGCCAGAGAGAAAGCCCGCAACGATAAAAAATTAAGCTCCATGCGGATGCCGGAAAAGCTGGCGGACTGCATCTGGAAGGATCCGGAGCGCACCGAGCTGTATATCGTCGAGGGCGATTCCGCCGGCGGCTCTGCCATTCAGGGACGGGACCGGAACTATCAGGCCATCCTGTCTCTGTGGGGCAAGATGCTGAATGTGGAAAAGGCCCGGCTGGACAAGGTGTACGGCAACGATAAGCTGACGCCGGTGGTGATGGCGCTGGGCTGCGGCATCGGGGACGATTTCGACCTGTCCCGGCTGCGGTACGGCAAGGTCATCATCATGGCGGATGCCGATGTGGACGGTTCTCATATCTGCACTCTGCTGCTGACCTTCTTCTTCCGGTATATGCGACCCCTCATCGAGGAAGGACACGTGTATATTGCCCAGCCGCCCCTCTATAAGGTCATCAAGGGTAAGAAGTTTGAGTATGCCTATTCCGACGAGGAACGGGATCGGGAGATCGCCAATTTCGGCGGCACGGTGGACAACATCCAGCGGTATAAAGGTTTGGGTGAAATGGATCCCCAACAGCTGTGGGAGACCACCATGGACCCCTCCTTCCGCACGATGCTGAAGGTACACGTGGAGGATGCCCAGCAGGCGGACGAGACCTTCTCCATTCTGATGGGAGATAAGGTGGAGCCCCGCCGGGACTTCATCGAGAAGAACGCTCGGTATGTGGACAATCTGGATGTCTAAATACTGAACGGCCGCCGGGGAGTACAGCGGATGGCTGCATGGGTACACGAGAGGAAGATTGCGGGGATGAGGTTGGTGCGCGACAGGGCTGCGCCCCGGTTCCGGAAAACCCATTCATGCGCAGTCAGCATGAAATTTCCCGTTTCTCCTAACGACTAACCGCTACAATCTATTATCTAATTCGGAGCCCGTGAAATGAATGATTTCACGCGGAATGGAGTGTATGGACAATAATACAGCGATCACCCGCCTGGCGGTGGATCTGAACCGAAAAGAATTTATCGAATTCCGGTATACGATGGATCGGTTTGCCGGGATGGGAAGGGGTCGTTGGACCCGCGCCGTCATTATGAGTCTGTTCAGCCTGTCTCTAATTGTGCTGGCTCTGGTGGAGCTGGTGCAGGAGGGGATCATGGACTGGCTGACCGGCGGTCTGGGGCTGGTCATGCTGTTGACCAGCCTGCTGAGCGCTGTGCTGGAGCCGGTGATCCTGAAAAAGCGCGCCGGACACGCCTATGACGAGAGCATCGCCGCCGGGTATACCTATTACGGCACGGTGCAGCTGTTCAGCGATCGTATCGAAAAGGTGGGGGAGGAGCTGACGGTGTCCATCTCCATCAACGGCACGGCATTCTTTTTGGAAAGCCGGGACATGATGGTCTGGGGCAGCGACCGCACCCGTTCCATTGTGCTGCCGGCCCGCTGTCTGACTCCGGAATTTGCCGCCGCCGTGCGGCAGGCCGCCGACCGCATCCCCAATGCCCATCGCCGCTTTTTTGGCCGGGTGCAGCCTCAGGGGCAGCCGGTGGAGCCGACCGCATCCGAAAAGCCGGCGGTGCTGTGGGAGCAGACCGTCACCTATACGCTGAAGGAGCTGCAGCAGCTGCTGCGCAGCACATTGGCCCTCAATTACAGCCGTCGGCTGCCGGTATTCGGCTTGTTCAGCGTGATGACCGGCTTGGCGCTGGGCTGGAACGGCGAGAGCATCCTGCCCTGTATCGCGTATTTTTTGGCGACGCTGTTTTTCTTCACCTTGCTCAGTCTGCTCATGCCCCTGTGGCAGTTGCCGCGGCACGAGGAACAGGCGCCCCCCGCCACCCGACAGATACATTTCACCCTCACCGATCGGGGCCTGAAACTCCGGTCCGAGCGGCAGGAGGATTGCGTTTCCTGGCACGCCATCGCCCATGTGATGGACAAGGGGGAGTATGTGGAGTTCCAGTGGCAGCACAAATTCGCCCGCATCCCGAAACGGTGTATCCCCGATTTCGAGGCGTTTGACGGGCTGATCACCCAGTATTGGAAACACTAACGGTATAGTAATCTTATTTATATACAGACAGTAAAACGAAAGGCCAGGTGATTTGGATGGAGGAGCAATCGACCCCCCTTGCCAAACTGATCGAAGTGGATCTGGATAAGGAGATGCGCAAGCGGTTTCTGGAATATTCCGTGTCGGTGCTGGTGGCGCGGGCGCTGCCGGACGTGCGGGACGGACTGAAGCCGGTGCACCGCCGGATCCTCTACACCATGCATGAGGATAAGCTGACCCCCGATAAGCCTTACCGCAAGTCCGCCACCACCGTGGGCGACGTGCTGGGCCGGTATCATCCCCACGGCGACGCCTCCGTGTATGACGCCATGGTGCGGCTGGCGCAGGATTTCTCGCTGCGATATCCGCTGGTGGACGGTCACGGCAACTTCGGCTCCATCGACGGCCATCCCGCCGCCGCCTACCGGTATACCGAGGCCCGGCTGAGCAAGCTGAGTCTGGATATGCTGGCGGATATCGACAAGGACACGGTGGATTTCATCCCCAACTTCGATAACAATAAAGAGGAGCCTACGGTGCTGCCCTCCCGGTTTCCGAATCTGCTGGTGAACGGCTCCTCCGGTATCGCCGTGGGTATGGCCACCAATATCCCGCCCCACAATCTGCGGGAGGTGGTGGACGCCATCTGCCTGCTCATCGACAATCCCGATGCCGAGCTGGCGGACATCATGGAACACATCAAGGGGCCGGATTTCCCCACCGGCGGCATTATCATGGGCCGCAGCGGCATCCGCGCCGCCTACGCCACCGGCCGCGGCCGCATCACCGTGCGGGCCCGGGCGGAGATTGAGGAGAGCGGCAGCCGCAACCGCATCGTCATCAGTGAGATCCCTTACATGGTGAACAAGCTGAATCTAGTGAAATCCATCATTGACATGGTGGACGATAAGCGCATCGAGGGCATCCACGATGTGGTGGATCACTCCAGCATGGAGGGCATGCGGGTGGTCATCGACCTGAAAAAGGACGCGGTGCCGCAGGTGGTGCTGAACCAGCTGTATGCCTATACTCAGATGCAGGTCACCTTCGGCGCCATTCTGCTGGCGCTGGTGGACGGCTCCCCGAAAATTCTTACCCTCAAGCAGATGCTGGAGGAATACATCAAATTCCAGATGCAGGTCATCACCCGCCGCACCCTGTTTGATCTGAATAAAGCGAAGGAACGGGCGCACATTGTGGAGGCGCTCAAGCGGGCGGTGGATTTCATCGACGAGATCATCGCGCTGATCCGGGCCTCTGCCGACCAGAATGCGGCAAAGGAAAAACTCATGGAGCGGTTCCAGTTCGACGATATTCAGGCGGACGCCATCGTGAAGATGCGTCTGGGGCAGCTGTCCGGTCTGGAGCGGCAGAAGATCGAGGACGAGCTGGGCGCGCTGCATATGCGCATTGCCGAGCTGGAGGGAATCCTGGCGGACGAGCATAAGATCAAGGAAATCGTCAAGGACGAATGTCTCAAGATGCGGGACAAATACGGCGATGAGCGCCGCACGGAGATCTCCATTGTGTCCGGCGAGGTGGATATCGAGGACCTGATCCCCGAGGAGGAGAGCGTACTGACCCTCACCGAGGCGGGCTATATCAAGCGCCAGCCGGTGGACAGCTATGCGGCCCAGCGCCGGGGCGGCCGCGGTATCAAGGGTCTCACCACCAAGGAGGAGGATGTCATCCGCCATATGTTTGTCTGCTCCAGCCATGATACGGTGATGTTCTTCACCAATCTGGGGCGGGTATACAAGCTGCGGTGCTTCGAGGTGCCGGAGGGCAGCCGCACCGCCAAGGGGCTGAACATCGTCAACCTGCTGCCCCTCCAGCCGGAGGAGCAGGTCACGGCCATGATTCGCACCGAGGATCAGACCGAGGGTCTGAATCTGTGTATGGTGACCCGCCGGGGCATCATCAAGCGCACCCGGCTGGACGCTTACGCCAATGTGCGTAAGGGCGGTCTGATCGCCGTGGATCTGGACGAGGGCGACGAGCTGGTGAGCGTACTCATCACCGATGGGGAGCAGCAGCTGCTGCTGGCTACCCGCGGCGGTATGGCAATCCGGTTCCGGGAGAGCGATGTGCGGCTGGTCGGGCGCACCGCCCGGGGCGTGCGGGCCATCTCTCTGGGCGAAGAGGATACCGTGGTAGGTGTGGTGCTGGTGGATGACACCGGGCGGCTGCTCACCGTCACCGAGACCGGCTACGGTCGGCTGAGCCAGTTTAACGAATATCGCATCCAGTCCCGGGGCGGCAAGGGCATCATCAACTACCACACCGAGCGCTACGGCGCGGTGGTGGGCATCGCCGCCGTGGAGGAGCAGGAGGACTTGATCCTCATTTCCTCCTCCGGCATTATGATCCGTATGGCGACGGACGAGATCCGCCTGTGCAGCCGCACCTCCAAGGGAGTGCGGGTCATGCGGGTGGGCGAGGACACCCGGGTCATCTCCATGGCGGTCACCGCTCATGAGGAGGACGCCGAGATGGCGCATCCGGAGGATGACGGCACCGCTGACGAGGGTGCTGCCGACACCGAGCCGGCCGAGCCGGATATCCCTGCCGAGGACACGCCTGCGGAAGAATAAATTCCTCGGTTGCCGTGGATCGGGTTTTGCGGCAACCGGAAAAAACTCCCGACCCCGCCGGGGCCGGGAGTTTGAATTTAGTCGTTAGTGGTTATTAGTCGTTAGTGGTTATTAGTCGTTAGTGGTTAGTGGTTGGTCGTTAGGAGAAACGGCGGGATTCATACTGCCGGCACAGAACGGGTGAGCTGAAATTTGCATGCGGTCCTTCCATATGGTCGTCACCGCGGCGCACAATGCACCTGCTGCGCTGTCGATTGAGCATTTTTCCGCCGTCTCCCGGCGGGTGATCCGGGCAGCGTTTGACATCTAATATCTGGCCGCCAGCACCCACAGGATTGCAATGGCAATGCCGCACCAGAACCAGAACCGCAGCTTTTTGTCCATTGCGTCGCACCAGCTCTCATAAAATTTACAGTTGGTAATATCTATGGGACCGCTACCCCTTTTATGCGCCCGGTGTTGGAAATAAAATAGGTTTTCCACCGCCCGGGCGGTCGAAAACCCCGCCGTTGCGCGGATTTTCCGGGTGTATTGTGGAAAACTCGGTGGAAACTGTGAAATAAATCCCTCTACTCTGGGGATAATCCGGGTTTTCCCCTTGAAATGGCGAAATTTTCCGGTGGAAAAGTGGAAAACTTTGTGAAAAACCAAAAAAAAGGAAATATCGCCATTTTTAGTATATATTAAGCGGCAGACAAGGAAGTAACGAGTATGGAATTTGTAGAAGCGGAATACGACATTGCGGTGATCGGCGCCGGTCATGCGGGCATCGAGGCGGCGCTGGCCGCCGCCCGGCTGGGGTGCAAAACGGCGCTGTTCACCATCAATCTGGACTGGGTGGGGAATATGCCCTGCAACCCCTCTATCGGCGGCACGGCGAAGGGACATCTGGTGCGGGAGATCGACGCGCTGGGCGGCGAAATGGGAAAAGCCGCCGACCGGAATATGCTGCAAAGCCGGATGCTCAACCGGGGCAAGGGTCCGGCGGTGCATTCCCTGCGGGCGCAGATCGACCGGCGGGCCTATTCCACCGATATGAAGCACACGCTGGAGCAGACGGAAAATCTGGAGCTGCGGCAGGGGGAAATCGTCCGGCTGGAGCGATTGGAGGACGGCCGGTTCCGGCTGACCACCCGGCTGGAGGTGCAATATCTGGCGCGGGCGGTGGTGCTGGCCACCGGTACCTTCCTGCGGGGCAGGGTGTATGTGGGGGACGTGTCCTACGACAGCGGCCCCGACGGGATGTTCCCCGCCACGGCGCTGTCCGCCTCGCTGGAGCAGCTGGGGCTGCGGCTGCGCCGTTTCAAGACCGGCACCCCCTCCCGGGTGCTGCGCCGCAGCATCGACTTCACCCGGCTGGAGCAGCAGGACGGGGAGGAGCCGGTGACGCCCTTTTCCTTTGAGACGGATGTGCCCCTCCACAATACGCTGCCCTGCCATATCACCTGGACCTCCGCCGCAACCAAGCGGGTGATTCTGGACAATCTCCACCGCTCGCCCCTGTACGGCGGCAAAATTGAGGGAGTCGGCCCCCGGTATTGCCCCAGCATCGAGGATAAGATCGTGCGATTTGCCGACAAGGAGCGTCATCAGGTGTTCATCGAGCCTTGCGGCAAAAACACGGAGGAAATGTACCTGCAGGGGCTTAGCTCCAGTTTGCCGGTGGATGTGCAGCTGCAATTCCTGCACACCATCCCCGGATTGGAGCAGGTGCAGGTGATGCGCCCCGCCTATGCCATCGAATACGATTGCGTGGATCCGGTGCAGATGAGCATGACGCTGGAATTTCCGGATGTGCCGGGGCTGTACGGTGCCGGGCAGTTCAACGGCAGCTCCGGGTACGAGGAGGCCGCTGCTCAGGGGCTGGTGGCGGGTATCAACGCCGCTCTTAAGCTGAAGGGGGAGGAGCCGCTGATCCTTGATCGGGCGTCCAGCTATATCGGTACGCTGGTGGATGATCTGGTGACCAAGGGCTGCACCGACCCCTATCGGATGATGACCAGCCGCAGCGAATACCGACTGGTGCTGCGACAGGACAATGCCGACGTGCGGCTGACCCCGCTGGGACGGCAGGTCGGACTGGTGGACGATGCCCGGTGGGCGCACTTCACCGCCCGACAGGCAGCCAAGGAAGCGGAGCGCCGCCGCCTGCACGACACCGTTCTGCCCCCCTCGGAGGAACTGAATGCTCTGCTGACCGCCAGCGGCACCACCCCCGTGGCCACCGGTGTGCGGCTGGAGGAGCTGCTGCGCCGCCCCCAGCTGGGCTATGCGGTGCTGACCCCGGTGGATACCGGTCGGCCGGAATTGGAGTCGCTGGTGATGGAGCAGCTGGAGGTAGAGCTGAAATACGAGGGCTACATCCGCCGGGAGCAGCGGGACATCGATGAGATGCGGCGACTGGAAAAGCGCCGGCTCGCACCGGATACACCCTACGATACGATTCACGGGCTGCGCAAAGAGGCACAGGAAAAGCTGCTGCGGGTGCGTCCCGACAGCATAGGGCAGGCCTCCCGCATCAGCGGAGTCAGCCCGTCGGACATTTCGGTGCTGATCGTGTGGAGCAGCACCCGGGGCCGGACACCGGAGGAAAAATAGGCAGCGCTCTGTGGGCGGCTTGCCGCGACCGATCCGCCGGAAGCAACGAGATATCGACGAGATGCGCCGGATGGGAAAGCGGCGGCTGTCTCCGGACACGCCCTACGGGGATATTCATGGGCCGCACAAAGAGGTGCAGGAAACGGCGGCGCTGCCGCCGCTCCCGCGGCGAACCCCAAAAAACAGGAGAGGAAGGATGCTTTCATGATCGACCGGGAATTGTTGACCCGCATTGCCGCCGGGTTTTCTGTGGAGGTTTCGGCGGAGCTGGCGGAGCGGCTGGATATCTATGCCCGCCTGCTGGTGGAATGGAACGAAAATATCAACCTGACCGCCATCACCGACCCGGCGGGCATTACGGTGAAGCACTTTGCCGACAGCTTGGCGGCGGCGCCGCTGCTGCCGGAGGGAGCCTTTTCTCTCATCGATGTGGGCACCGGGGCGGGCTTCCCCGGGGTGCCGCTGGCGCTGCTGCGCCCGGACTGCCGGCTGACTCTGCTGGACAGTCTCAATAAGCGGCTGGTGTTTCTGGAGACCTTGTGCGGCGCGCTGGGGCTGGACGCCCGCCGGGTGCACGCCCGCGCCGAGGAGGGCGGCCGCGATCCCACCCTGCGGGAGCAGTTCGACGTGGCCACCGCCCGGGCGGTGGCGGCGTTGCCGGCGCTGTCCGAATACTGTCTGCCCTTCGTGAAATTAGGCGGCCGGTTCATCGCGCTGAAAGGCCGGGACGGTGCACAGGAGAGCGCGGCGGCGGCCCGCGCCATCCAGCTGTTGGGCGGCCGGTCGGGCGCACCGCTGGCGGTGACGCTGCCCGCCACGGCGGCGGGGGAGGAATCCATGGAGCGGCTGCTGCTGCCCATCGACAAGATTGCCCACACCCCGACAGCCTATCCCCGGCAGGGAACGAAAATCACAAAAAAGCCCTTGTAATTTCCCGAAAAAATCATTTCCCGACAACCGAATGTGACAGCCTTTTCTCCGCCCGGTGTGGTATGGTGAGGATGCAGGAGGGCATCCGCCGGGGGAGAAAGGGCTGCTTTGCATTGTTTCACGTGAAACATTTCCCCGCGGAGCCGCAACAGAAAGGGGAATCGGTATGCGAGATCGAAAATTGAAGCGACCTTATGAGTGTCAGGGGCAGGTATGGATGATCCCCACGGCGGATATCCGTCCTAACCCCAGCCAGCCCCGGCGGGAATTTCCGCTGGAGGGGCTGGTGGAGCTGGCGCAGAGCATCAGCGAAAACGGGGTGCTGCAGCCGCTGACGGTGTCGATGGAGCCGGAGGGGCCGGTGCTGATCGCCGGGGAGCGGCGGCTGCGCGCCGCCCGCATTGCCGGGCTCAGTCGGGTGCCCTGCGTGGAGCTGTCGGTCACCGACCGCCAGCGCAGTGTACTGGCGCTGGTGGAAAATCTCCAGCGTGAAAACATGAATTGCTTTGAGGTGGCGGAGGGCATTCAGCGGCTCATACAGGATTATGAGCTGACCCAGAGCGAGGCGGCGCAGCAGCTGGGATATTCTCAATCGGCGGTGGCCAATAAGCTGCGGCTGCTGCGGCTGCCGGAGGAGGAGCGCCAGCGGATGCAGCAGGCGGGGCTGACCGAGCGCCACGCCCGGGCGCTGCTGCGGTTGGAGGACGATGCCCTGCGGGGCCAGGCGCTGGAGCGGATGATCGCAGAGCATATGACCGTGGCCCGCAGCGAACGGCTGGTGGAGGAGCTGCTGGCGGGGCGGGTGCGCCGCCGCCCGGCGCAGCCGCTGGTGAGGGATGTGCGGGTATTCTTCAATACCGTGAACCACGCGCTGGATATTATGCGTCGGGGCGGCATTTCCGCCTCCTCCCAGCGGCGGGAGGAGGGGGACTTTATCGAGTATGTGGTGCGTATCCCCAAGACCGGAGCCCGCAAGCCGCTGCTGAGCCGCTGACGCGCGTCCATCCCGACCGAAAATTTCTGCATAACCGCAACACGCCCCCCGGAGCAAAGCTGCTCCGGGGGGCGTGGCTATGATCCGACCGATCAGTTGATCTTCGTGCTGTTCCGCAGATGACTGCCCACCAGACATACAAAGGTTTTACCCGGGGCGACCGTCAGCGGGGTGGTGCCGTCGCTTTCATAGAAATGCAGCCCGGCGGTGGTGCAGGTGTAGCGGATATCCCGCGCCGTGCCGCCGCTGGCCAGTGTGCCGCTGCCGTTTTCCATGGCAAAATTATAGCGGGTGGTCTGCTTGTCGTTCTGCTTATCGTAGGTGTAGGTTTCGTCCACCGACCGGGGCGCATACATCACGATCACGTTGGCGGCCTCGATGGTGCCGCCGGTGGCGGTGACGTGGACGGGAGACTCCAGCGTGTTCCGGTGCTTCTGATACACACCGCGCCCGCCGTCATAGGTGAAGGCCATGTGATAGGCCTCGGAGATCTGCACATTCACTGTGTTGGCGTTCAGGGAGCCGGACTTGGTGCCGAACCGGTAGGGGGATTTATAGGAGGAGGTGACGGCAATCTTCTGTTTCCGGATCTTCTCCGTGACCTTATCCTTCATGTATGCCGACCGGTTCCAGGAAAAATTCTTGCTGGCCTTCAGCACCGGGTGGGTGATGTAGGTGTTGGTCAGCTCGGTGACTCCCAGCTGCTTGATGGTGTCCAGTCCGGAGGGGGAGCCGCCGATGTGGCAATAGATTGCGTCCAGCGCCTTGGCAATCTTCACAAAATGGGGACGGGCGGAGCGCACCGGACCGATGGCCTCGGGGATCCGATCCACGCTGGAATACACCGCCAGAATCCGGGGAATGCCCCCCTCGGTTTCCGCCTCAAAGTAGAAATCGGCGGATTCCAGCCCCAGCTGCACCAGCGTAGAGGTCTCGTCCGTGACCACAAACCCGATGGGGCGGTCGTTGTCGGTGGCCATATCCTCCAGCCCGGTGAGCCGGTTCAGTCCCAACTTGGGGGCGGTGGTGGTGGTGGTCGTAGGCGCGGTGGGGGCGGGAGCCGAAGAATCGGCGGCGGGCTGCTGCCCACAGCCGCCCAGCGCCGCCAGCAGCAGGAGCACCGCTCCGGCCGCTGTCAGCCGCCGCAAAAGGGAATGTGTCATGGAAAAATCCTTCTTTCGTGGTTTTTCCTCATTATAGCACGAGGACGGGGGGACTGCAAGAAAAACACGCAAACCGGACGAAATCTTACCGTTTATGCCGGTGTTGTTTCCGTTTGACGGCGCAAAGTCGGCTGTACGGGAGCTTTGTTCCGCAGCTGCTCAGGATACCCCGCGCGCCGTGCGGGTTCACCGACCGTTGTCGGTCTCCGCCGCCGGCGGCACAACTGTGGAAAATTGTGCTTTTTTGCCGCGACCCCTTGACAAATCCGCGGAGAATGGGTACACTATCAATCGGTATCCGTCTCCGTAGCTCAGTAGGATAGAGCGATCGCCTCCTAAGCGATAGGCCGTTGGTTCGACTCCAATCGGGGACGCCAGAGCAGAAAAAAGCCGCACAAAATCGTGCGGCTTTTTTTGCGGTATGGCACAGGCACGGCAGACGGCGCCGGGACAGCGGCGGTTGCCTGGCAGGCATCGGCCGCTATGGCGGCGCATGAGCGCCGAGGGAACTCTCTCAGACCTCACATAACGAAAAAGCGCCTGCGTTTCGCATTATTAAGCAAAGTACGGGCGCTGTACTTACTTTATAACAGAGGATGAGGGCGGGCAGCGGTTATTTATCGGTTTTCCGCTCCGCCATATCCCGCATGATGGCGGTCAGATGGGATAGCTGCTCCCGATTCAGGCGCTTGGCGGCGTTCATTACCTTTATATGCTCCGAAACCGTACCGCCGTCCCCGGCACACGGCGGGGAAGGTGCCGGCCCCCGGCGGCCCCCCGTCTTGCATACCGGTATGCACAGGAACAGAAAAAGGTATGCATCAATCTGTATACGCCGCCCGGCAAGGTATAGCCGCCTTCCTTTTTTCTCGCACAAAGCCGCCCGGGGCATCGTGCCCGGGGCGGCCGGTGGGAACAAATGGGCAAAATGCGCCGAGCGGGGGAAAGAGGGGCGCACAGGGTAAAAAAACCGGCAATTTTCAAAAATATGTCGAATTTGTTAAATTGGGGGTTGACAAACGCCCCATAGGCGCGTATAATACGCCTTAGAAAAAAGGTTCTTCTTTAAGAGCGGTACCGTGATGCCGACAAGAGACTGAATAGAGACAGCGGGTGCGGTGCGCCCGGGTCTGTGTTGTGTTGCGATCTTGTCGGTTGGTACGACAGGATCTTTTTTTATGCTGCCGGAAAGGGGAGACACGCCATGGAAGAAACCCGCACCCTGCTGATGGATGAGGATACGGTGCGCCGCACGGTGATGCGGATGTCCCACGAGATTGTTGAGAAAAACCGGGGCGTGGACGACCTGGTGCTGGTGGGGATCCGCCGCCGGGGAGCGCCGCTGGCCCAGATGATCGGGGCGAACATCGCCCGCATCGAGGGCGTGGAGATTCCCTGCGGGATGCTGGATATCAACTTCTACCGGGACGACCTGACGAAAGCCGCCGACGCCCCGGTGCTGAAGAAGGCCGAGATGCCCTTTTCGGTGGTGGACAAGCGGGTGGTGCTGGTGGACGACGTGCTGTTCACCGGGCGCACCGTGCGGGCAGCCATCGAAGCCATCTTCGCTTTGGGACGTCCCCGCTGCATCCGGCTGGCGATTCTGGTGGACCGGGGGCACCGGGAGCTGCCCATCCGGGCGGACTATGTGGGCAAAAACATCCCCACCTCCCTGCGGGAGACGGTGGCGGTGCAGCTCCCCGAATTCGACGGCGTGACCCGGGTGGAGCTGGTGCGCCGGGACGATTGATGCGGCTCATCCCCCGTTTGGGGTTTGACATATAAAATATAACGCAGGAGGAACGAGTATGAAACTGAATTATGACATCCAAGACCGGCCGAAGTTCGGTCAGCTGCTGGTGTTCGCTTTCCAGCAGCTGCTGGCGATCCTGGCGGCGACCATCGCCGTGCCCACCATCATCGGCAACGGTAGGCAGCAATCCGCCGCCCTGTTCGGCGCCGGCGTGGGTACCATCGTGTATCTGCTGTTCACCAAATTCCGCAGCCCCGTGTTCCTGGGCAGCTCCTTCGCATTCATCGGCTCCATGCTGGCGGCGTTCGCCGGAGCGGTGTCGGTGCAGGCGGGCTATATGGGCTTGCTGCTGGGTGCGGCATTCGCCGGTCTGGTGTATGTGGTGATCGCACTGGTGGTCAAGGTGGCCGGCGTGGGCTGGATCAACAAGCTGATGCCTGCCGTCGTGATCGGACCCACCGTGTCCATCATCGGTCTGTCGCTGGCAGGCAACGCCGTGGGCGATCTGACGCTGGGCAAGGTGCTGGATGCCGAGGGCAACTCCGCTGCCAACCCCTACATCTGCCTCATCTGCGGTCTGGTGACCCTGTTCACCGTCATGCTCTGCTCCGCCTACGGTAAGAAAATGACCAAACTGATCCCCTTCATCCTGGGCATCCTCGCCGGCTATGCGGTGGCGGCGATCTTCACCGTCATCGGCAATGTCACCGACAACCCCGCCCTGCAGGTTATCAACTTCAGCGTGTTCCAGGGACTTAAGTTCTTCGAGGTGCCGGACTTCACCTTCCTGGAGGCGCTCAAGGGCGCTAAAGAGATCAACGGGCAGTATATCGCCACGGTCGCGGTGGCCTATGTGCCGGTGGCATTCGTGGTGTTCGCCGAGCACATCGCCGACCACAAGAACCTCAGCTCCGTCATCGGCAAGGATCTGCTGGAGGAGCCGGGCCTGCACCGCACCCTGCTGGGCGACGGCGTGGGCTCCATCGCGGGCGCGTTCTTCGGCGGCTGCCCCAACACCACCTACGGTGAGTCGGTGGGCTGCGTCGCCATCACCGGCAATGCCTCGGTGGTCACCATTCTGGCAACCGCCATCCTCGCCATCGTGATCTCCTTCTTCGGGCCCTTCGTGACCTTCCTGGCCACCATCCCCAACTGTGTGATGGGCGGCGTGTGCGTGACCCTCTACGGATTCATCGCAGTCTCCGGTCTGAAGATGATTCAGGATGTGGATCTGGGGCAGAACAAGAACCTGTTTGTGGTCGCCACCATCCTCATCACCGGTATCGGCGGTCTGACCGTCTCCTTCGGCAAGGTGACCCTCACCGCTGTGGCCTGCGCCCTGATCCTGGGCATTCTGGCAAACCTCCTGCTGAAAAATGCCAAAGAGGAGACCGGGTCGGCGGAATAAGACGACCGGCGCTCCGAAACCCTGTAGCTCTGTGGACCCCGCGACGGTGGCAAGACCGTCGCGGGGTCTTGTGCGTTTTTCGGGCGGCTGTCGGCGGCGGGGGAGAGGCGCCCCAAAACAGAAGAAATGTTTCACGTGAAACATTTTTGCTTGATTCATTTCCGAAAAAACCATTTACAGCGGCGCAAAAGTATGATACACTTATATTCAGCAACGAAAAAGGGGCGGTTTCCGTGGTCGAGCGGGTGTTTTTTATCGCCGAAATGCTGGGAACGGTGGCATTTGCCGTGTCCGGCGCGCTGATGGCGGTGGATATGGCGATGGATGTGTTCGGGGTGCTGTTTCTGGGCGCCGTCACCGCCGTGGGCGGCGGAATGCTGCGGGATACCCTGCTGGGGCGGGTGCCGCCGGCGGCGTTCACCGAGCCCCGCTACATTCTGGTGGCGCTGGCCACCTCGCTGGTGGTGTTCTGCATCGTGTATTTCACCTTTGACGGGATGCAGCGTCACCGGGAATTGGTGGATAAGATCATCAATGTGTTTGATGCCGTGGGGCTGGGCGCTTTTTCGGTGGTGGGGGTGCAGGTCACCATCGCCGCCGGCTATGGGGATAACACGCTGCTGGCGCTGTTTCTGGGGATGACCACCGCCGTGGGCGGCGGGATGCTGCGGGATGTGCTGGCGGGGCAGAAGCCCTTTGTGCTGCGCAAGCGCATTTATGCGCTGGCAGCTCTGTCCGGCAGCTTGGCGTACTATCTGCTGCGCGGCATACAGGAAACGGCGGCGATCGTTTCCGGTGTGGTGCTGGTGATCGCCATACGGCTGTTGGCGGCGCATTTCCGCTGGAATCTGCCCCGGGTCCATTCCCGGCTGCGGGAACGGGCGGAGGACACACAGAATACCGAAACCGCCGGAATATCCGGCGATGGACAGAAAGGCTGAGGACGATGGCAAAGGTTATAGCGGTAGTCACCCAGAAGGGCGGCGTGGGAAAGACCACCACCGCCGTCAACGTGGCGTCCACCGTGGCGGAGATGGGCAAGACCTGTCTGCTGGTGGATATCGACCCCCAGGGCAACGCCACCAGCGGCGTGGGACTGGATAAGCGCCGGGTGCAGCTGTCCACCTATGATCTGCTGGCGGGGGCGGAGGGCAGCGACCGGGCGGCCATCCGCACGGAGTTTGAACGGCTGTCCATTGTGCCCTCCAGCGTGGCGCTGGCGGGGGCGGAGATCGAGATGGTGGATCTGCCCCGCCGGGAGAGCCGTCTGAAAGCGGCGCTGGCGCCCTATCGGGAGCGGTACGATTTCATTTTCATCGATTGCCCGCCGGCGCTGGGGCTGCTGACCCTCAATGCGCTGGTGGCGGCGGACACCTTCCTCATTCCGGTGCAGCCGGAATACTACGCGCTGGAGGGGCTGTCCCAGCTGATCGCCACCGTGCGGCAGGTGAAACGGCTGTACAACCCCGGCTTGGAGCTGGAGGGGGTGCTGTTCACCATGTACGACGGGCGCACGAACCTCACCCAGCAGGTGGCGGCGGAGGTCAAAAAGTTCTTCCCCCGCAAGGTGTACGGGGCGGTGGTGCCCCGTAGCGTGCGGCTGGCAGAGGCGCCCTCTTTCGGCCGCCCCATCAACTACTATGACAAGGCGTCCAAGGGCGCTAAGTGCTATCGGGAAGTGGCGGAGGAAATGCTGGCAAATCAGTAGTTAGTCGTTAGAGAATAGTCGTTAGGAGAACGGGAGAACGGAAAGCAGCCGTTAGTCGTTAGTGAATAGTCGTTAGGAGAACGGAAAGCAGTTGTTAGCGGTTAGAAAAACGGCGGTTAAAAGAGCGGGAATGGTCGGGTGTCCCACAGCAAGACTTGCTCGCACGGGTCGTTGTTTGTTATCGACCACCGGACACCGGTGGGGACAGCCGCCCGGCGCCACTTCGTTTCTCCCGCCTCCCGCTGTCGAGCACTCGACAGCCGAATGCGCGGTCGACCGGAGTTTATGCCGTCTCTCCTGCTAACGAACGACTAACCCCCATATACTATTAACTCCACATCTAATGCGCAGTCGACCGGAGTTTATGCCGTCTCTCCTGTTAACGAACGACTAACCCCCATATACTATTAACTCCACATCTAATGCGCGGTCGACCGGAGTTTATCCCGTCTCTCCTGCTAACGAACGACTAACCCCTATATACTATCTTGGAAGGAGTCCGATTATGGCGATGAAAAAAGGCGGTCTGGGCAAGGGCCTGGACGTGCTGTTTGCGGAAAACACACTGGAGGACGACGCCCGCACGGTGTCGCTGCCCATTCATGAGATCGTCCCCAACCGGGAGCAGCCCCGGAAACAGTTTGACGATGAGGCGTTGCGGGAGCTGGCGGATTCCATCGCCCAGCATGGAGTGCTGCAGCCTCTGCTGGTGCGTCCCATGCCCGACGGCAGCTATCAGCTGGTGGCGGGGGAGCGCCGCTGGCGCGCCTCCCAGATCGCGGGGCTCAGCGAGGTGCCCGTGGTGGTGCGGGATATGAACGAGCAGGAGGCTGCCGAGCTGGCGCTGATCGAAAACCTCCAGCGGGAGGATCTGAATCCCATGGAGGAGGCGCTGGGCTACCAGACTCTGATGGAGGGCTACGGCATGACTCAGGAGCAGGCGGCCCAGGTGGTGAATAAATCCCGTCCGGCGGTGGCCAACGCTCTGCGGCTGCTGCGGCTGCCCCAATCGGTGGCGGCACTGGTGGCGGACGGCTCTCTGTCTGCCGGACACGCCCGGTCGGTGCTGGCGTTTGAGGATGAGGAGACCATGTTGCGGATGGCGCAGACCGCTGTGGATAAGGGGCTGTCGGTGCGGGAGCTGGAACGGTTGGCCAAGCAGGCGAAGAAAGCTCCGAAAGCCCCCGCCGATCCCAAGCCCCGCCGGGATAGCTTTTTCGACGAGGTGGCACTGGCGTTGCGGGAAAATCTCGGGCGACAGGTAAAGGTCACCGGCGATGCCAAGGGTGGCACGCTGCAGATCGAATTCTTCGATGCTGAGGACCTGCAGGCGCTGGCCAACCGGCTGGCGGAGCAAAATCCGTGATCTCGGTGTAGGCGGAGCAACAACGTGCGGCGGGCAGCAAACGCTGCCTGCCGTTGATTTTACGGAGGTAAATATGTCCGAACTGTATATTTGTGCAGAAAATATACCGGCTGTATATGAATATCCGCTGCAAGTCGCCTCTTTTGATGTGGCGCCGGACGGGAAACTGCGCCCGGCGGCGGTGCTGCGGTATCAGCAGGAGGCGGCGGAGCAGCACTTTGCCCCCGGCGGCCTGGGCTGGCGGGGCATGGCGGCGCTGGGGATGGCGTTTGTGTGCGTGCGGTGGCATGGACAGCTGCTGCGCCGCCCCGGCATGGAGGAGCGGGTGACGGTGGAGACCTGGCACCGACAACGGAAAGGCCCCCGGTTTTACCGCTGTTATCGGTGGGTGGACGCAGGTGGTGCGGAGATCATCCGGGGGGTGATGGAGTTTGCGCTGGTGTCCACCGCCGACCACCGTCTGCTGCGGGGGGAGGAATTTGACCGGTTCGCCATTCCCGCCCAGCCGGAGCGGCGGGTGGATTGCTCCGACCCCGGACGGCTGATTCTGCCGGCACTGACCTCGGCGGGGGACTATCGGGTGCGCCCCTCCGATGCGGATATGAACGGGCATATGAACAACACCCATTACGCCGACCTGTGCGAGGACCTGCTGCCGCCGGGGACGGCGGCGGGGGAAATCACGCTGCAATTCCACCATGAGAGCCGTCCCGGAGAGTCGGTGGCGCTGGAATCCGCCCGGCAGGGCGATGCGCTCTACCTGCGTGGCAGCCGGGGGGAACTGCCCATCTTTGCGGCAAGGATCGGGCTGGTGACAGACGACCATGGAGCTTAGAGCGGCGCTGGAAGCGGCCCGGGAGCCGACGGCGGGCGGCATCGGCACATGGGGGGAGAAAACCGTTCACGCGGCGCTGAAACGCTGGGCGGATGAAAATCCCGCCCACTGGGAGGTGCCGCTGCCGGAGGGCTTCGTGGCGGATGTGTTTGACGGGGAACGGGTGACGGAGATCCAGACCGCCAATTTTTCGGCGCTGCGGCGTAAGCTGACGGTGCTGCTGGAGCGTTATCCGGTGACGGTGGTGCATCCCATCGTGCGGCAGAAGTGGCTGTGCTGGATTGACCCGGTCACCGGCGAGGTGACACCGCCCCGCCGCTCGCCCCGCCGGGGCAGCTGGGCGGATGCCGGAGGGCAGCTCATCTATCTGCTGCCCTGTCTGCACCACCCCCGGCTGACGGTGACGCTGGTGCTGCTGGATGTGGAGGAGCATCGGCTGGCGGATGGTTGGGGCCACGGGGGCAAGCGGGGCAGCCACCGGGCGGAGCGGTATCCACGCACGGAGATACCGCCCGAGACGCTGACGCTGCGCGGCGCGTCGGATTATCGGGCGCTGCTGCCCGCCGGGCTTCCGAACCCTTTTACGGCGGCGGAATTCGGCAAGGCCGTCCACCAACAGGGGCGCACCCTGCAGGGCACGCTCAAGGTATTATTAACGCTGGAGGTGATCACCCGGGAAAAATCGGGGCGGAAGTTTTTATACCGGTATGAACAGCCAAAAAACAGGGATTCGGAAAAACGGAAACACAAAAGAAATACCGTGCAAGCAACAGGAAATCGGAAAACGGAAAACGGCGCATAAAACCGCAACGCCAATCTGTCGATGTGGTGTTCAAGCAGCGGAAAATGGGAAAAGGGGAATGCCCCACCGATTTCTCCGTTCTCCCGCGACCGAATGTCTAAAGGCTACCCACTATCAGTCAGTTCGAAACCTTCCTGACTTAAAACAAAACTAAAGGAGCGATTTGTCATGTCAAAACAGAAAACCATGTCCGTACGGCGGTTGGTGACCGCCGGTGTCATCGGCGGCCTGTATGCCGCCCTGACGCTGCTGCTGGCTCCCCTGTCCTTTGCGGGGCTTCAGTGTCGCCTGTCGGAGGCGCTGACCGTGCTGGCGGCGTTCACCCCCGCTGCGATTCCCGGCTTGATTGTCGGCTGTCTCGTGTCCAACCTTGTCGGGCTGACCATGGGTGCCAACCCGGCGGGGGCGCTGGATCTGCTGCTGGGGCCGCTGGCCACCGGGCTGGCGGCGGTGTGGAGCTACCACCTGCGCAACCGGAAGCTGGGCGGTGTGCCGCTATTATCCACGCTGCCCCCGGTGATCCTCAACGCCCTGATCGTGGGGGCGGAGCTGGCGCTGGTGGCGCCGGAATTTTCCGTGCCTGTGCTGTTCATTCAGATGGGCAGCGTAGGATTGGGCGAATTGATCGCCTGCGTGGCGGGGGGCGGCATCCTGGCCGCGGCTCTGTGTCGCACCGGAGCAGCGGGCAAAATCTTTACGGACTGAATTATACTGATTATTTTATACTCTGCGTATCCGGTGTGAAGATACGCAGAGTATATTTTATGGACAAGAATACGTATTGAAAAGAGAAGCAGCCGCCTCTGTGTACGGTCTGCCGTACGGCACCGCAGCCTCCGGTCCGTCTGTCGCCGGGTGCAGTGGATCGGCTGCTGTAGCGTCGGTGCTGTTTGCTCTCTCCGTGCCGGTCACCGAGGCTTCAGTGCCGCTCCCAACGGCGACGAAAAGCGTATCCGACACCGACCTGCCGGACCGTCGCCGCCGCCGGAAAGCTCCGCTTGTCCACAGAACACCGCCCCGAAAAAGCCGATTGGCTGTCGGATGCGCGACCGATCTGCGGAGCCGGACCTCCCGGCGCAGCGACCGCCTATTGCGGCGATCCGTTGTTCCGCCGTTCTTCGCTCCGGCAGACAAACGTACCCGCCGCAAATCTCCGTCCATTCGGCCGTCCGTGTCGCTGATTTGCGGGATCGTCTGCTCTGTGGCCCGGAATGCATTGGCGGGGCTGCTCGTCGGGTTTTCCATCCTTGGTCGACTGCCGGTGAAAAAACCGGTCGATTTTCGGCAACAATCCGGTCAAGGGCTTTACATTTACCCCCGGAGCGGGTATACTGATAGAACTGAAGAATATCACACCGCGCGGAGAATGGGAGGACGGTATGCGAGGAACAGTACGACATTATGCGCCGGTGGCGGGACTGCTGGCGGGAATTGCAGCGGCGGGGGTGCTGCTGACGGTGCTGCTGGGGGGCGGCAGGACGGAAAGCGCCGCTTTCACGGTGGTGACGACCAATTATCCCCTCTATGTGGCGGCGCAGCAGCTCACCGCCGGGGTGGATGACGTGGCGGTGGAGAACCTCACCGGCGCATCCACTGGCTGTCTCCACGATTACCAGCTGTCCCCCGCCAACCGCATCACGCTGGAGCGGGCAAGTCTGGTGCTGCTCAACGGCGCCGGAGCGGAGCCGTTTCTCGACGATGTGCTGCCGACCCTCACCGCCCCGGTGACGGATACATCGGCGGGGATCGCACTGCTGCCCTCCGGAGAGCACGACGACCACGACGATCACGACCACTACGATCACGACCACGACCACGGGGAGCATCACCACACCGACAACGAGCATATCTGGGTCAGCCCCAGCCGCTATGCCCGGCAGGTGACGGCGGCGGAGCAGGCGCTGTGCGCCGCCGACCCGGACAATGCCGCCCGCTACCGACAGAACGGCGAGACCTATCGCCGCCGCATCGACGAGGTGGCTCGGCGGCTGCAAACGGCGGCAGACAAGCTGGGGCGGCGGCAATGTGTGCTGTTCCATGAATCGCTGGCATATCTGGCGGACGAGCTGGGGTTTTCGGTGGCGGTGAGCCTGTCCGCCGGGGAGGAGAGCGGCGTGTCGGCGGGGGATCTGCAGCGGGCGGCAGCCGCGGTGCAGGCGGAGCCCTCCGCACTGGTGCTGTATGACGATCAGTACACGGTGCGGTATCCGTCGGTGGACAGGCTGGTGCCGGAAAATCAGGTGCTGGCGCTGGATACCGGGGTCAAGGGCAGCGGCAGTGCCGACGATTGGCTCCGGGCCATGGAGCGGACGGCCCAGGCACTGGAGCGGTGCGGAGAAGCCGGCTGAGCGTTCGCTGCGCACGGCAGCTATGCGGCTGCACGATTCGCCGGTGTATCCGGCAGAGGGCTTTTCGGGGCGCGGGACGGCGAATCCGCCTGAGCCAACGGAATTTCGCCGTACAAAATGCGCCATTCCACAAGAAAAGGAGAACGGTTTATGAGCGGATGCGGATTGCATTGCCTGAAAATCAATCACATCACCGTCCGGGCGGGCGGGCATACGCTGGTGGAGGATGTGAGCCTCCACGCCCACTGCGGGGAGATCACGGCGGTCATCGGCCGCAACGGAGCGGGGAAAAGCACCCTGTTCAAGGCGGTGCTGGGGGAGCTGCCCCATACGGGCGAGGTGATTTTCACCGGTCATGACGGGATTCCGGCAGAGAAAAAGCCCCGCATCGGCTATGTGCCCCAAAGTCTAAATGTAGACCCCGGCTCCCCGGCCACGGTGCTGGATATGGCGGTGACCTTCACCGGCCGGTATCCGGCGTTTCTGCCGGTGCCGAAAAAGCTGCGGGGGGAGATTGCCCGCCATTTCGCCCGGTTCGAGGCGGAGGGGCTGCTGGACAAGCCGGTGGGGCGGCTGTCCGGCGGGGAGCTGCAGCGGGTGCTGCTGGCGATCGCCACCCGCCCTCATCCGGATATGCTGGTGCTGGATGAGCCGGTGTCCGGCGTGGACGCGGCGGGGCTGGAGCGGTTCTATGCGCTGCTGGAGCAGCTGCGGCGGGACGATATGGTGATCCTGCTGATTTCCCACGATCTGGAGTTTGTGCGGCACCACGCCGACCGGGTGGTGCTGCTGGGGGGGCGGGTGCTGGCGTCCGGCAGCCCGGCGGAGGTGTTCGCTTCCCCGGCGTTTCAGGAGGCGTTTCCCGGAGGAGGTGAGCGGTGATGAGCGGAATTTTCAGCTTTTGGCAATACGATTTCATGCGTATGGCGCTGGGGGCGATCCTGCTGCTGGTGCCGCTGCTGTCCATCCTCGGCACGCTGGTGGTGAATAACGGGATGTCCTTTTTCTCCGACGCGCTGGGGCATTCGGCGCTGACGGGGGTCGCCATCGGCGTGGTGGCGGGGGTCAGCCAATACGAATGGATTATGGTGGCGTTTGCGGTGGTGTTTGCGCTGCTGATGAACCGCATCCGCCATTCCCGTCTGGCGTCCACCGACACGGTCATCGGAGTGTTCTCCTCGGTGGGGGTGGCGCTGGGGCTGGTGCTGCTGTCCCGGGGCGGCAACTTCGCCAATTATCAGAGCCTGCTCATCGGGGATGTGCTGAGCATCACCCGGCAGGAGCTGTGGCTGCTGGGGTTGGTGCTGGTGGCGACGGCGGTGGTGTGGTGCCTGTGCTTCAACGGCTTCCACGCGGTGAGCATCAGCCCGGCGGTCGCCCGCAGCAAGGGTCTGCGGGTGGGGCTGCTGGACAACCTCTTTGTGGTGCTGATTGCCGTGGTGGTGATGCTGGCGATCCGCTGGGTGGGGCTGCTGCTCATCAACGCCATGCTCATTCTCCCGGCAGCGGCGTCCCGCCATGTGGCGCGCAGTATGCGCAGCTATCATCTGCTGGCGCTGATCTTTGGGCTGTTCGCCGGGGTGCTGGGGCTGCTGCTGTCCTATTATAACGGCGTCGCCACCGGCCCCACCATCATTCTGGTGCAGGCGGCGATCTTCTTCGGCACATTTCTCATGCGGGAAAAGTGAGCCCATTCACGGCAACCGACAAAACGACCGCGCGCCGCCCGGAGATCCGGGCGGCGCGCGGTTCTTTATATATCCTTAATATAGCAGCGGCGGCGCTTGTGCTGATCCTTATCAAACATTTTCCACTGGGCGAGGATCTTGCTGTTGGTTTCCAGCTGAGGGCCGGTCTCCGCAAAGCGGATGCCCATTTTCGCTGCCCCCTGAATCAGGTGGTCGAGGATGATGGCGTTGATGCCGACGCCCTGCAGCTCCGGTTTCACGGCGATGAGCAGCATATCGGCCGTGTCGTTCTTCCGCAGATCGTGCAGCACCCGCACCCAGCCGGTGGGGAACAGCCGTCCCCGGCTCTTTTGCATAGCGGTCGCCATGGAGGGGGCGCTGACCCCGAACGCCACCATCCGCTCCTGCTCATCCATCACGAAGCACGCCAGATGGGGGTTGATGAGCGGGGCGAACTTGGTCTTATACTTTTTCACCTGCCGTTCGTTCAGCTCCACCACACCATAGAGGGGCGCATACGCCTCGTTCACCAGCCGAAACACCTGCTCCACCAGCGGGGGATACTGCCACTGGTGTCTGACGTTAGCCACATGGAGCTTGCGGCTGCGCAGCACGTGCTGGGCGATGCGGTGCAGCTTGATGCCCTGGGGACTGTCCGGGGTGGGCGCTTCAATATAAAATTCCACCCAGTCGGTGTCCTTGCGGTAGCCCAGCCGCTCCAAATGGTCGTTGTAGTAGGGGTGATTATAATAGGTGATGAACATACTGCGGCGGTCAAAGCCCTCCACCAGCATGCCCTCCCGGTCCATGTCGCAGAAGCCCAGCGGTCCGTGGATCTGGTCGCAGCCCTTTTCGGCGGCCCAGCCCTCCACGGCGGCAAACAGGGCGGAGGACACCGCCGGATCGTCGATGAAGTCCACCTGGGAGAACCGCATCCGGTTGGTGTGCCATTTCTCGTTGGCCTTGTGGCTGAGGATGGCGCCGATGCGCCCGACGATCTCCCCGTCCCGATAGGCCAGCCAGCATCGGGCATCGCAATAGTCGAAGGCGGGGTTTTTGGCGCGGTCCCAGTCCGCCAGATCGTCTCCGTAAAAGGCGGGCACAAACTGGGGCACATCCCGGTACAGCTGATTGGGATAGTCTACGAACCGGCGCAGCTCCGTTTTGGTGGTTACTTCCCGCACGGTGACGGCGGTCGTCTCAATCGTGGATGTCATCGGTGGTTCCTCCTCCTCGGCGGATAAAAAAACAGGCGTTGCAGTATCCGTACGCCCCCTATTGTACTCCGACTGTGCAGATTTGTCAAATGGTTGTTAGCTGGCAGATGTTAGGTATCCGATTGCACGCCGGGAGTGGGGAGGGGATTTATGGTGTGTGCACGACGAAAGTCGGCGAGAGGAGAGCGGGGGAGCGGGAGCGCCGATTTTTAGAGTACACGCCGTCCTTATTATATAACGGTGTGGTGCTGGGGATGGAATGTGCGGTGACCTGCAACCGCCGGTGCGGATGCCGTTCGGTGCGGGGTCCGTACCGGAATTCGGCTTGACGGCCGCGGTTTTTTGGTTGCCGTGTCCCGGGCACCGCCGGAATGCTCCTGCGGTGTCTCTGTATTTTGCGGCCGAAATCTCTGCAACCACCATATATGGTGGTGCAAAAAAACACCGAAAAATTTTTTGAAAAAATGCAAAAAAATGCTTGCAATTTCCGCCGGTTTGCGGTATGATAGTCGAGCGTGATTGCGGAGGACAGGCGTATTGTGCCCGTTTTCCGTCGGAGCGCACGACTGCACGATATGCGATGACGCAGGAGGTTGCGGCTCGTTTGAGCCGGTTTTTCTGCTGAGTATGTCCGATTTCAAACCGGGCGAAAGAATACTGTGTGCAGCGGCTGGCAGAGAGGCGTTTCCGCCTGCCCAACGGGCGGAGTGTGCCGATACTTGCGACTTTTGCCGGTCTCTGAATGCAGGACGCTGTGCCGACCCGGGGTTCGCTGGTAGCGAGCCGCCGGTTTTTTCATGGAAAGGGTGGAAACACCCGGCTCTGTGTCAGGTTTTCAGCGTCGCCCGCCAACTCAAATTTTTAAGGAGGCGTTTTATAGTGGCAGTCAAAGAAAAAATCCGTATTCGCATCAAAGGGTATGACCATCAGCTGGTGGATCAGGCGGCGGCCAAGATCGTGGAGACCGCCCACCGCACCGGCGCCCGTGTGTCTGGCCCCGTGCCGCTCCCCACGGAGAAAGAGGTCGTCACCATCCTGCGGGCCGTTCACAAGTACAAGGATGCCCGTGAGCAGTTCGAAACCCGCACCCACAAGCGTCTGATCGACATCCTCAGACCGTCCAACAAGACCGTTGAGGCCCTGCAGGGCCTTGAACTCCCCGCCGGTGTGGACATCGAGATCAAACTGTAAACCTACGGTTTGGCAGAGGTCCATTATGCGAGGTCACGTTGGTTTTGGCGCCCCGCCCCTGCCGGGAACTCCGGGATTGACCCGGAAAGCCGCGGCCGGTGCAGCACGGGTGCCGGGATCAACCAATAACCAAAGGAGGTATAGTCACTATGCAAAAAGGAATCATTGGTCGTAAGATCGGCATGACCCAGATCTTCGACGAAAAGGGCTGCGTCATTCCGGTGACCGTCGTTGAGGCGGGTCCCTGTGTCGTGGTTCAGAAGAAAACCGTGGAGAACGACGGCTACGAGGCGATCCAGCTGGGCTTTGAGGATGTCAAGGCCGAGAAGGTCAACAAGCCCATGAAGGGCCATTTCGCCAAGTCCGATGTAGCTCCCAAGCGTATCCTGCGGGAATTCCGTCTGGCGGATTGCGCCGCTCTGAATGTGGGCGACGTGGTCAAGACCGATGCCTTTGCGGTGGGCGAGCACGTGGACGTGGTCGGCACCAGCAAGGGTAAGGGCTACGCCGGCGCGATCAAGCGCTGGAACTTCCAGCGGCTCAAAGAGACCCACGGTACCGGCCCTGTGGCGCGGCACGCCGGCTCTCTGGGCGCCTGCTCCTCTCCCTCCCGTGTATACAAGGGTATGAAGGGCGCCGGCCATCTGGGTGCTGAGCGGGTCACCGTGCAGAACCTGGAGATCGTGAAGATCGACGCGGAGAATAACCTGATCGCCATTAAGGGCGCCATCCCCGGCGCACGCAAGGGCATCGTGGTCATCTCCGACACCGTCAAGAAAGCCTAAGGAAGGAGGAGTTACAGATGCCTACAGTTTCCGTATATGATATGACCGGCAAGCAGACCGGCACGCTGGAGCTGAGCGCCGACGTGTTCGGCATCGAGCCCAACAAGACCGTGCTGCACAGCGCCGTAGTCAACTACCTGGCCAATCAGCGTCAGGGCACTCAGTCCACCAAGACCCGCACCGAGGTCAGCGGCGGCGGCAAAAAGCCGTGGCGCCAGAAGGGCACCGGTCACGCCCGCCAGGGCTCGACCCGGGCTCCCCAGTGGACCCACGGCGGTATCGCGCTGGGTCCGAAGCCCCGCTCCTATCGGTTTGTGCTGCCCAAGAAGATGCGCCGTCTGGCTCTGAAGTCGGCCTTCTCCTCCAAGGTGGCTGCCGAGGAGATGCTGGTGCTGGACAGCCTGGCAATGGACGAGTACAAGACCAAGACCATCGTCTCCATGCTGGCCGCTCTGGGTGCCGACAAGAAGGTGCTGCTGGTGCTGCCGGAGAAGAACGAGAAGATCGTTTGCTCCGCCCGCAATATTCCCGGTGTCAAGACCGCTCTGGTCAACACCCTGAATGTCTACGATGTCCTCAACGCCGATAAGTTCATCGTCGTCAAGGACGCCGTGGCACAGATGGAGGAGGTTTATAAGTGATGGATGCTCGTGATATTATCCTCGCCCCCGTCATCACGGAGAAATCCAGTGCTGCGCTGAGCGACAAGAAGTACACCTTCCGCGTGGCGGACGGCGCCAACAAGATCGAGATCGCCAAGGCGGTGGAGGAGATCTTCGGCGTGAAGGTGGCCAAGGTCAACACCATCAGCATGAAGGGCAAAAAGCGCCGCTACGGCCGGTTCGAGGGCTACACCTCTGACTGGAAAAAGGCGGTCGTCACCCTGACGGCTGAGTCCAAGACCATCGAGTTCTTCAACGGAATGTTCTGAGACGTTCCGGAAGGAACCCCGTCCGGCAATGTATGGAGACGGAAAGACGGCCTGCGGGCCGCGTCTCCGCTAAGCCTGGCAAGCCAAGGCAACGCCTTGTGTGCAGCCTGAAAATAGGAGAGTGAATAGAATGGCTACAAAGATTTATAAGCCGACTACTCCGGGCCGCCGCGGTATGTCCGTGATTGATTACAGCGTGCTGTCCAAAGTAGCTCCGGAAAAGAGCCTGCTGGCTCCCAAGTCCAAGAATGCCGGCCGCAACAGCTACGGCCGCATCACCATCCGTCACCGGGGCGGCGGCAACCGCCAGAAATACCGGATCATCGACTTTAAGCGCAATAAGCTGGATGTCGCCGGTACCGTGATGACGCTGGAATACGATCCCAACCGCTCGGCCCACATCGCGCTGGTGCAGTATGCGGACGGCGAAAAGCGGTATATCATCGCTCCCGTCGGTCTGAAGGTGGGAGACACCGTGACCGCCGGCGCCGCTGCCGACATTAAGCCCGGCAACGCGCTGCCCCTGAGCAGCATCCCCACCGGTACCTTCGTCCACAACGTGGAGCTGTATCCCGGCAAGGGTGCGCAGCTGGCCCGTTCCGCCGGCGTGATGGCGCAGCTCATGGGTAAGGAAAACGGTCTCGCCATGGTGCGTCTGCCCTCCGGCGAGATGCGGAATGTGCCGCTGAACTGCATGGCCACCATCGGTCAGGTGGGCAACGTGGAGCACAGCAATGTGCAGATCGGTAAAGCCGGCCGTAAGCGCCACATGGGTTGGCGTCCCACCGTGCGCGGTTCTGTTATGAACCCCAACGATCACCCCCACGGCGGTGGTGAAGGTAAGTCTCCCGTGGGTCGTCCCGGCCCCGTGACCCCCTGGGGCAAGCCCGCCCTGGGTTACAAGACCCGTAAGACCCACAACCGCTCCGATAAGTTTATCGTGAAGCGCCGTAACAGCAAGTAAGCGAAAGGAGATCAAGATTTATGGGTAGAAGCGTAAAGAAGGGTCCTTTCGTGCAGCCTGTGCTGATGAAACGGATCCAGGAGTTGAACGAGACCGGTGAGAAGCGCATCCTGAAGACCTGGAGCCGCTCCTCCACCATCTTCCCCAACTTCGTCGGACACACCATCGCCGTGCATGACGGACGCAAGCATGTGCCGGTGTACATCACCGAGGACATGATCGGCCACAAGCTGGGCGAGTTTGCCCCCACCCGTACTTTTAAGGGCCACGCCGGCTCTAAGAGCACGAAATAAGCGGAAAGGAGAGAATCAATCATGGAAGCAAAGGCGCAAGCAACCTATGTGCGTATTTCGCCTCGCAAAGTCAAGATCGTTCTCGACCTCATCCGCAATAAGCCGGTAGAGGAAGCCGCCGCCATCATCCGCTTTACCCCCAAGGCCGCCTGCGAGCCGGTGGGTAAGCTGCTGAAGTCGGCTGTGGCGAATGCCGAGAACAACTGCAATCTGGATAAAGCCAACCTGTATGTCGCTGAGGCGATGGTTTGCCCCGGCCCCATCATGAAACGCATCCGTCCTCGGGCTCAGGGGCGTGCCTACCGCATTGAAAAGCGGTCCTCGCACATCACCCTGGTGCTGAAAGAGATGGAATAAGCAGGAGGAGGTTATAGTATGGGACAGAAAGTGAATCCTCACGGCCTCCGGGTCGGCGTGATCAAAAACTGGGACTCCCGTTGGTTCGTTAAGGACAACGAGTTCGGCGACACTCTGGTGTCGGACTACAACCTGCGGAAGTTTCTGAAGAAGAAACTGTATGAAGCCGGTATCGCCCGCATCGAGATCGAGCGCGATTCCAACCGGGTGCGCATCAACATCCACTGCGCCAAGCCCGGTCTGGTGATCGGCAAGGGCGGCAGCGAGATCGACAAGCTGAAGGCGACCTGCCAGCAGATGCTGGGCGGGAAAGAGACCCTGCTGAACATCGTGGAGGTCAAGAACCCCGATGTGAATGCGCAGCTGGTGGCGGAGAACATCGCCCAGCAGCTGGAGAAGCGGATCTCCTTCCGCCGCGCCATGAAGCAGGCCATCGGCCGCGCCATGCGGCTGGGCGCCAACGGCATCAAGACCAAGTGCTCCGGCCGTCTGGGCGGCGCGGAGATCGCCCGTGTGGAGCAGTACCACGAGGGCACCATTCCGCTGCAGACCCTGCGTGCGGACATCGACTATGGCTTTGCTGAGGCCAACACCACCTACGGTAAGATCGGCGTCAAGGTCTGGATTTACCGGGGCGAGGTGCTGGTGGGCAATACCGCCAAGAACCGCCGGGAAGGAGGCCGTAAATAATGCTGTTACCCAAGAGAGTGAAATACCGTCGTGTGCATCGCGGCCGTCTGACCGGTAAGGCTTACAGCGGCAACAAGGTGTCCAACGGCGAATTCGGTCTGCAGGCTCTCGAGCCGGCGTGGATCACCTCCCGCCAGATCGAGGCCGCCCGTATCGCCATGACCCGTTACACCAAGCGTGGCGGTAAAACCTGGATCAAGATTTTCCCCGACAAGCCCATCACCCAGAAGCCTGCCGAGACCCGCATGGGCTCCGGTAAAGGTTCTCCGGAATACTGGGTCGCCGTGGTGAAGCCGGGCCGCGTGCTGTTTGAGATGGCCGGTGTGGCGGAGGAGGACGCGCGGGAAGCCCTGCGTCTGGCTGCCAACAAGCTGCCCATCAAGTGCAAATTTGTCCGCAAGGAAGAAACGGATGGTGAGCAGGAATGAAAGCGAACGATTTGATGAAGCTCCGTGAGCTGAGCGATACCGAACTGAATAAGAAGCTGGCGGATCTGAAAGAGGAGCTGTTCCATCTGCGCTTCCAGCACGCCATCAATCAGCTCGACAATCCGATGCGTCTGAAGGCCGTCCGCAAGGAGATCGCCATTGTGAAGACCATTATGCGTGAGCGTGAGCTCAAGGCTGAGGCGTAACGGAAGGAGGAGTTATGATGAGCGAGCGGAATTTGAGAAAGACCCGCACCGGTATCGTCGTCAGCGATAAGATGGATAAGACCGTCGTCATCGCCATCGAGGATAACGTGCGTCATCCCCTGTACAAGAAGATCGTCAAGCGCACCGTGCGTCTGAAGGCTCACGACGAGAACAACGAGTGCCGCGTCGGCGACCGCGTGACCGTGATGGAGACCCGCCACCTGTCCAAGGACAAGTGCTGGCGCGTCACCGGCATTGTCGAGAAAGCGAAATAATGTGTCAGTTGCACCGCATACCGTCTCGCGGCTGAATCGGTCAGCGGGGTTGGTGTGATAAAAATGGTGCGTCCTTGAAAGGAGGAAAAACTGTGGTACAACAGCAAACTTACCTCAAGGTGGCGGACAATACCGGAGCAAAAGAACTGATGTGCATTCGTGTTCTGGGCGGTTCCGGCCGGAGGTATGCCAATATCGGCGATGTGGTGGTGGCTTCTGTGAAGAAGGCCGCTCCCGGCGGCGTCGTGAAAAAGGGCGATGTGGTGAAGGCCGTCATCGTCCGTTCCGTGAAGGGTGTGCGCCGTGCAGACGGCACCTACATCCGTTTTGACGAGAATGCGGCGGTCATCATCCGTGATGACAAGACCCCCCGGGGCACCCGTATTTTCGGGCCTGTGGCCCGTGAGCTGCGCGACAAGGATTACATGAAGATCCTGTCCCTGGCTCCCGAAGTTCTGTAATGGAGGTGTCGAAATTGAGTAACAAACTGCATGTGAAAAAGGACGATACCGTCCTGATCATCAGCGGCGACGACCGCGGCCAGTCCGGTAAGGTGCTGGCGGTCAGCCCCAAGGAGGGCAAGGTCATCGTCGAGGGACAGAACATGGTGAAAAAGCATGTGAAGCCCCGCAAGGCGGGCGATCCCGGCGGCATCATCGAGGCCGAGGGCGCCATGTATGCGTCCAAGGTGCAGGTGATCTGCCCCGCCTGCAAAAAGCCCACCCGCATCGCCCACAAGAAGGTGGCGGGCGATAACGGCAAAATGCGCACCGTCCGCATCTGCAAAAAGTGCGGCGAGACTTTATAAGGAGGTAGGAGAGAATGGCTGCGTTAAAAGAACAGTATAAGCAGGACATCGCTCCTGCCCTGATGAAAAAGTTCGGCTACAAGAGCGTCATGCAGATCCCGAAGCTGGATAAGGTGGTCATCAACGTCGGCTGCGGCGAGGCCCGGGACAACGCCAAGATCATCGATGCCATCATCAACGATCTGTCCGCCATCACCGGTCAGCGTCCGGTGGTGTGCAAGGCCCGCAAGAGCGTGGCAAACTTCAAGCTGCGTGAGGGCATGAACATCGGCGCCAAGGTCACCCTGCGGGGCGATCGGATGTACGAGTTCGTGGAGCGCCTGTTCAATGTGGCGCTGCCCCGCGTGCGTGACTTCCGGGGCATCAACCCCAACTCCTTCGACGGCCGCGGCAACTACAATATGGGTCTGAAGGAGCAGCTGATCTTCCCGGAGATCGACTACGATAAGATCGACAAGGTGCGGGGCATGGATCTGTGCTTCGTTACCACCGCCAAGACCGACGAAGAAGCGCGCGAGCTGCTCACTCTGATGGGCGCTCCGTTCGAGAAGTAAGGAGGAGAATACGATGGCAAAAATGTCTATGAAGCTCAAGCAGCAGGCTGTGCCGAAGTACTCCACCCGGGCGTACAACCGCTGCAAGATCTGCGGTCGTCCCCACGCCTATCTGCGTCGGTACGGCATCTGCCGTATTTGCTTCCGTGAGCTGGCCTACAAGGGCGAGATCCCGGGCGTGAAGAAAGCAAGCTGGTAAGCAATAGCGAAAAATATAGGAGGTTGAGGTCATGCAAATTTCCGATACGATCGCCGATATGCTGACGCGGATCCGCAATGCGAACTCCGCCAAGCATGAGACGGTGGATATCCCCGCTTCCAACATGAAGAAGGCTATTGCCCAGATTCTTGTTGACGAGGGATATGTCAAAGAGTACAAGGTTATCGAGGACGGCAAGCAGGGCGTGATCCGGGTCACACTGAAGTACCAGGGTCCCTCCCGCACGCCGGTTCTCATGGGTCTGCGCCGGGTGTCCAAGCCGGGTCTGCGGATCTATTCCAGCAGCGAGGATATGCCGAAGGTCATGAAGGGCATCGGCACCGCGATCGTCTCCACGTCCAAGGGCGTTATGACCGACAAGGCCGCCCGTAAGGCGAATGTGGGCGGCGAAGTGCTGGCATTCATTTGGTAAGGGGGTAAGAGGAATATGTCGAGAATTGGTCGTAAACCCATTACCCTGCCTGCCGGTGTGGAATTCAAGGTAGAGGGCAATGTGGTCACCGTCAAGGGACCCAAGGGCACCCTGACCCAGAAGATCAACCCCATCATCTCTGTGGAGCAGCAGGGGAACGAAGTGCTCGTCACCCGCCCCAACGATGAGAAGGAAGCCCGTTCACTGCACGGTCTGACCCGCACCCTCATCCACAACATGGTGGTGGGCGTTACCGAAGGCTACAAGAAGACGCTGGAGGTCAACGGCGTCGGCTACCGTGTGCAGAAGCAGGGCAGCAATCTGGTGATGAACCTGGGCTACAGCCATCAGGTGATCGTCAGCGAGATTCCGGGCATCACCATCGAGGCGCCCGGTCCCAACCAGATCGTCATCTCCGGTGCCGATAAGCAGCTGGTGGGCCAGTTTGCCGCCGAGGTGCGGGAGAAGCGCCCGCCCGAGCCGTATAAGGGCAAGGGCATCAAGTATGCCGACGAACACATCCGCCGCAAGGAAGGTAAGGCCGGCGGCAAGGGCAAGAAGTAAAGAAGGAGTGAATAGACAATGGTGAGCAAGAAAGACAGCAACGCAGCTCGTCTGCACCGCCACACCCGTGTGCGCGGGAAGATCAGCGGCACCGCTGAGCGTCCCCGTCTGGACGTATATCGCTCCCTCAATCACATCTATGCCCAGGTGATTGACGATGTCAAGGGAGTGACCCTGGTTTCCGCCTCCTCTGTCGAAAAGGATTTCGGCATGACCGGCGGCAACAAGGAAGCCGCCCGCAAGGTCGGCGAAATGATCGCAAAGCGTGCCGTTGAGAAGGGTATCACCGAGGTGGTATTCGACCGCGGCGGCTATGTCTACCACGGCCGTGTGCAAGAGCTGGCCGAAGGCGCCCGCGAGGGCGGCCTCAAGTTCTAAGGAAAGGGAGGAATTAACTTTGGCCAGAAGAGAAGAGATCGACAACGAGTACAAAGAGACCGTGGTGGCCATCAACCGGGTCAGCAAGACCGTCAAGGGCGGCCGTGTGATGAAATTTTCCGCGTTGGTGGTCGTAGGCGACGGTAAGGGCACCGTGGGCTTCGGCACCGGTAAGGCGGGCGAAGTTCCGGACGCCATCCGTAAGGGCATCGAGGATGCCAAGAAGCACCTGACCAAGATTTCCCTGAAGGGCTCCACCATCCCCCATGAGATCATCGGTAAGTTCGGCGCCGGCGAGGTTCTGCTGAAGCCCGCCGCCCCCGGTACCGGTATCATCGCCGGCGGCGCCGTGCGTGCCGTGATGGAAGCGGCCGGGATCAAGGACATCCGTGCCAAGGCGCTGCGTTCCAACAACCCCTGCAACGTCGTCAGCGCGACGATGGCGGGCCTGCTGGAGCTGCGTACGGCGGACGAGGCTGCTGCCACCCGCGGTATGACGGTGCAGCAAATCTTAGAGTAAGGAGGACGCAACCATGCCGAGAAAAGCAAAACCGAAGACCGTGCAGGTCAAGCTGGTCAAGAGCCTCATCGGCTCCAAGAAGGATCAGATCGCTACGGCTGAATCCCTGGGCCTCCGCAAGATCGGTGATACCACGACCCAGCCCATCAATGAGGCGACCATGGGTAAGATCACCAAGATCACTCACCTCGTCGAGGTTATCAGCGAGTAAACGCAAAATCGTGTTAGGAGGTGCAAACAGACATGAAACTGCATGAACTTTCTCCGGCCCCCGGCTCCGTCCGGGACGTCAAGCGGATCGGTCGCGGCCATGGCTCCGGCCAGGGCAAGACCGCCGGCAAGGGACATAAGGGTCAGAAGGCCAGAGCCGGTCGGGGCTTCCGTCCGGGCTTTGAAGGCGGCCAGATGCCCCTGCAGCGCCGGATCCCGAAGCGTGGCTTCAATAATATTTTCGCCGCTCCCTATACGGCGATCAACGTGGCGGCTCTCAATAAGTTTGAGGACGGCGCCGTGGTCGATGCACAGGCTCTCCTGGATGCCGGTATCGTCAGCAAGGCCGATAACGGTGTGAAGATTCTGGGCAACGGCAAGCTGGAAAAGAAGCTGACCGTCAAGGTCGCTGCCTACTCCGAATCCGCCAAGGCCAAGATTGAGGCTGCCGGTGGCCAGGCGGAGGTGATCTGAGATGTTTCAGACCTTGCGTAACGCCTGGAAAATCGAAGATCTTCGCAAAAAGCTGCTTTTCACCGTATTCATCATTCTGATCTTCCGCATCGGCTCCGCTGTAACGGTGCCGTTTGTGGATGTATCCGCGCTGAAGGAGGCTGTGTCTCAGAACGCCAACAGCTTCATGGGCTATCTGACCATGATGTCCGGCGGCGGCTTCTCCAATGCCTCCATTTTCGCGCTGTCCATCACCCCGTATATCAACGCCAGCATTATCATCCAGCTGCTGACCGTGGCCATTCCCGCTCTGGAGCGGATGGCCAAGGACGGCGAGGCGGGACAGAAAAAGCTGGGACGGATCACCCGGTATGCCACCGTGGTGCTGGGTCTGATGCTGGGCGTGGCGTACTATTTCATGGTGCGCAACAAGTATAGTGCTCTGGTCAGCGAGGCCAAGAGCGGCTTTGCCGCCTGGTTTGCAGCGATCGTGATCATTCTGTGCTTCACCGCCGGCTCCGCGCTGATGATGTGGCTGGGCGAGCAGATCAACAACAAGGGTGTCGGCAACGGCATCTCCATTCTGCTGTTCGCCGGTATCCTCTCCCGGATCCCCGTGGCGGCCCAGTACCTGTGGGCGTATTTCTATGAAATGGGCATCAAGCAGGTACAGGAAGGCCAGACCGTCGGCTTCAAGTATATTTTCCTGGTGATTCTGGTGTTGGCGCTGTTCCTGGCGATGATCGCGTTCATCGTGTTCATGGGTGACGCCGAGCGCCGTATCCCGGTGCAGTATGCCAAGAAGGTCGTCGGCCGCAAGATGTACGGCGGTCAGAACACCTATATTCCCATCAAGGTGAATATGTCCGGTGTGATGCCCATCATTCTGGCGGTGTCCATCCTGTCGCTGCCGTCCATTATCGCCAGCTTTATCACGGTTCCTTCGACCGGATTTTGGCACGGCTTCTTTGAGGCCTTCAACCAGGACAGCTGGCTGTATATCGTCCTGTACTTCTTCATGATCATCGGATTTGCGTTCTTCTATGTGACCATCCAGTATAACCCCACGGAGATGGCGAACAACCTGCGGAAAAACGGCGGTGCGATCCCCGGTCAGCGGCCGGGTAAGCCCACGGCGGATTTCATCAAGCGGGTGCTGAACAAGGTGACCTTCATCGGCGCCCTGTTCCTGGGTGTGATCGCTCTGTTCCCCAGCCTGTTCGGCAAGGCCAGCGGCTTTACCGGCCTGTCCATCGGCGGCACTTCGCTGATGATCGTGGTGGGCGTGGCGCTGGAAACGGTGCAGCAGATCGAGAGCCAGATGATGATGCGTCATTACAAGGGCTTCCTGGACTAAGACGGGCTTTGCGGCCGGAGAGATTGCGGCGCGCATCCGTCGGTTCGGGATGAACGACGATAAATCGGCTGCTGAGCGGTCGCCCCGGTGCGGGGCGCCGCCGGCGGCCTGTCGACAGAGAAGGAGATTGTCGATGAATCTGATCCTGCTCGGCGCCCCCGGCGCCGGTAAAGGTACGCAGGCGGAGATCCTCTGCCAGCGTTTGAATATCCCCACAATTTCCACGGGCAATATGATCCGTGAAGCGCTGAAGAGCGGCACGGAGATGGGGCTGAAGGCGAAGGCATTCATTGAGGCCGGTCAGCTGGTTCCCGACGAGGTGGTCATCGGTATCGTCCGTGACCGCCTGCAGGAGGACGACTGCCGGAACGGCTTCATTCTGGACGGCTTCCCCCGCACCATTCCCCAGGCCGAGGCACTTGACCGTATGGGCATCACCATCGACCGTGTGGTGGACATCAATGTCCCCGACGAGGTGATTACCCGGCGTGTATCGGGTCGCCGTGTCTGCCCCGGTTGCGGCAACAGCTATCATGTTGAGACGAAAAAGCCTCAGCAGGAGGGCGTATGCGACCGCTGCGGCACCACCCTGGTTCAGCGCAAGGATGACGAACCCCAGACCGTACAGGAGCGTCTGCACGTGTATCACGAGCAGACCGAACCGCTGCGGGATTACTATGCGGCCACCGGCAAGCTGCTGGTGGTGGATGGCCAACAGGGCATCCAGGAGATCGCAGAGCAGACCCTGGCGCTGCTGAAGGGCTGACCCTATGATCAGCATTAAGAGCAGCCGGGACCTCAAGCTCATGCGGGAGGCCTGCATCATTTCCGCGCGGGCGCTCAAGCTGGGCGGTGAGGCGGTACAGCCCGGTGTCACCACCGAGGAGATCGACCGCATCATCCGCCAGTATATTGAGAGTCAGGGAGCCAAGCCCAACTTCCTCAATTACGGCGGATTCCCCGCCAGCGCCTGCATTTCGGTCAATGAGACCGTCATTCATGGCATACCCGGTCACCGTGTGATTCGGGAGGGCGACATTGTCAGTATTGACACCGGCGCCTCCATCCACGGGTTTAACGGAGACAATGCGGCGACGTTTGCCGCCGGCAAGGTTTCCGCCGAAGCCCAGGCGTTGATGGACGCCACCCGCGAGAGCCTGTATGAGGGCATTAAGGCCGCTCAGCCGGGCAATCGGGTGGGGGATATCGGCGCGGCGGTGCAGCGGTATGTCGAGATGCGTGGTTACTCGGTTGTACGGCAGTTTGTCGGCCACGGAGTAGGCACGGATCTGCACGAAGACCCCAGCGTACCCAATTTCGGTACCCCCGGCCGTGGGCCGAAGCTGTTGCCGGGCATGACCATTGCCATCGAGCCGATGGTGAATGCCGGCACCCATGAGGTGCGTATACTTGGAGACGGCTGGACGACTGTCACGAAGGACGGTCGCCTGTCAGCCCATTTTGAGCATACGGTAGCGATCACGCCGGATGGGCCGGTTATTCTGACCAACCCGGACGGCAAGCTGCGATAAGACGGAGGGGATAGATATGTCGAAAGACGATGTAATCGAATTGGAGGGCGTGGTGGTTGAGGCGCTGCCCAACGCCACCTTCCAGGTAGAGCTGGCAAACGGCCATAAGATTTTAGCGCACATCTCCGGCAAGCTGCGGATGAACTATATCCGCATTCTGCCCGGTGACAAGGTCACGGTGGAGATGAGCCCCTATGATCTGACGAAGGGCCGCATCACTTGGCGAACCAAATAAGCGGAGCCTGACCGCTCCACAGACCCCAATTACCGTGCGTATAACGCACGAAGGAGGTATCTTTATGAAAGTCAGACCTTCTGTGAAGAAAATCTGCGAAAAGTGCAAGATCATCAAGCGCAAGGGCCGCGTGATGGTTATTTGCGAGAACCCGAAGCACAAGCAGCGCCAGGGCTGAGTTCCCGGCCGGGTTTGCACAAACGGCGGCGTCACGCCGCCCACTGAAAGGAAGGATTACTACTATGGCACGTATTGCTGGTGTCGATCTGCCCCGTGACAAGCGGGTAGAGATCGGCTTGACCTACATTTTCGGCATCGGTCGCAAGTCCTCCAACGACATTCTGGCGGCGACCGGCATCAACCCGGACACCCGCGTGCGGGACTTGACCGAGGATGAGATTTCCAAACTGCGTGAGCACATCGACCACCACTATATGGTGGAGGGCGATCTGCGCCGCAAGACGGCGTTTGACATCAAGCGCCTGATCGAGATCGGCAGCTACCGCGGTCTGCGTCATCGCAAGGGACTGCCGGTGCGCGGCCAGCGGTCCAAGACCAATGCCCGTACCCGCAAGGGCCCGAAGAAGACTATCGCCAACAAGAAGAAGTAAGCAGGAGGGATATAGAATGGCTGCTGCCAAGACAACTGCCCGCAAGGGCGCGACTCGCCGTCGTAAAGAGCGCAAGAACATCGAACGGGGCGCCGCACATATCCAGTCCACGTTCAATAACACCATTGTTACCATCACCGATCAGCAGGGCAATGCCCTGTCCTGGGCCAGCGCCGGTGAGCTGGGCTTCCGGGGCTCCCGGAAATCCACTCCCTTTGCTGCGCAGACCGCTGCCGAGACCGCTGCCAAGGCGGCTATGGAGCACGGCCTGAAGACCGTTGAGGTATATGTGAAGGGTCCCGGTGCCGGCCGTGAAGCCGCCATCCGCGCCCTGCAGGCCGCCGGACTGGATGTCACCATGATCAAAGACGTGACTCCGGTTCCCCACAATGGATGCCGTCCTCCCAAGAGAAGACGCGTCTGACGAATCAGGAGGTGTAAGCATATGGCAAGATATACTGGTGCGGTGTGCAAGCTCTGCCGCCGTGAAGGTCAGAAACTGTTTTTGAAGGGTGAGCGTTGCTATACCGGCAAATGCGCCCTGGATCGCCGTTCCTATGCCCCCGGCCAGCACGGCCAGGCGCGGAACAAGAAGGCATCGGAATACGGCAAGCAGCTGCGCACGAAGCAGTTTGCCAAGCGGTATTACGGGGTGCTGGAGAGCCAGTTCCGTCACTACTTCGAGATGGCGGAGAAAATGCCCGGCGCCGCCGGTGAAAACCTGCTGACGCTGCTGGAGAGCCGTCTGGACAATGTGGTGTTCCGCATGGGTCTGGCATCCTCCCGTGCCGAGGCGCGGCAGCTGGTGGGGCATAAGCACTTCTCCGTGAACGGTCGCACCGTCAACATCCCCTCCTTCCTGGTGAAGCCGGGCATGGTGGTGGCTCAGCGCGAGGGCAGCCGCTCTCTGGATAAGATGAAAGCAATCGCCGAGGCCAACGGCTCCCGTCCGGTGCCGAAGTGGCTGGAGATGGATAAGGAAAAGATGGAAGCCAAGGTCGTAGCGCTGGCTACCCGGGAGGATATTGATCTGCCCATCGAGGAGACCCTCATCGTCGAGTTATACTCCAAGTAAAACCCCCTTTCGCGTTTCCGAAGATTCATTTCGTCACGCCCGCCTTCGGGCGGCGTGACCCATCAAAAAGGAGGGTATTTGCATGATCGAAATCGAAAAACCCCGGATCGAAGTGCTGGATCTGACGGAAGACGGCACCTACGGCAAGTTTGTCGTGGAGCCGCTGGAGCGTGGCTACGGCACGACCATCGGCAACAGCCTGCGTCGTGTGCTGCTGTCCTCCCTGCCGGGCGTCGCGGTGACTTCCATTAAGATTGACGGCATCCTCCACGAGTTTTCCACCATCGAGGGCGTTAAGGAAGACGTGACCGAGATCGTGCTGAACATTAAGGGACTGATCGCCAAGATCAACGGCGAAGGCCCCAAGGTGGCGTATATCGAGGCAGAGGGACCCTGCGATGTGACGGCCGGCTCCATCAAGTGTGACAGCGAGGTGGAGATTCTGGAGCCGAATATGCACATCGCCACTCTGGGCGAGGGGGCTCGTCTGTTCATGGAGCTGACGCTGGATAAGGGCCGCGGCTATGTGCCGGCGGACCGGAACAAGCAGCTCATGAATCCGGCCATCGGCGTGATCCCGGTGGATTCCATCTACTCCCCGGTGGTGAAGGTCAACTACACCGTGGAGAACACCCGTGTGGGTCAGATCACCGACTACGATAAGCTGACGCTGGAGGTGTGGACCAACGGAGTGATCAGCGCCAAAGAGGCGGTTTCCTTCGGCGCCAAGGTGCTGACCGAGCATCTCAACCTGTTTGTGGATTTGTCCGGCGACACCTATGCCGGCGATTCCATCATGGTGGTGAAGGACGACAAGAAGAAGTCTACTGTGCTGAGCATGACCATCGAGGAGCTGGATTTCTCGGTGCGGTCGTTCAACTGCCTGAAACGGGCGGGCATCAACACCGTGGAGGACCTTATCAGCAAGTCTGAGGACGATATGATGAAGGTACGGAACCTGGGACGCAAGTCTCTGGAGGAAGTTATCAACAAGCTGCAGTCCCTGGGTCTTTCCCTGCGGGACGAAGAAGAATAATCCCGAATTAAAGGAGTGAATGATATGCCCGGTACCAGAAAGTTAGGCAGACCGACTGCCTCGCGTATGGCTATGCTGCGTGCTATGGTCACTTTCCTGCTGAAGAACGGCCGGATCGAGACCACCGTGACCCGTGCTAAAGAGGTGCGGTCTCTGACGGAGAAGATGATTACCATCGCCAAGGAGCCGACCCTGGCCAATAAGCGTCAGGTGTTTGCGTTCGTTACCGACGAAGCGGTTGCGAAGAAGCTGTTTGATGAGATTGCTCCCAAGTATGCGGATTGCAATGGCGGTTATACCCGCATCATCAAGACCGGCGCTCGTCGCGGCGACGCGGCCGAGATGGCCATCATTGAGCTGAAATAAGCGCGGCTCAGACGCAAAGGATCGATAGAAAGCAGGGGCGTCCCGAAAAATCGGGACGCCCCTGCTTTTTGCCTGTGAAGGATGCGGCTGCGCCGGGGGGTGATTCGGGTTTTGCGGTGACGGCGGGGGGATGTCGGTCGGGTTTGCGGGATAGGCTGCCGCCGGAGACAACCATGAGGGGACGATTGCCTATACCCTCGGACATGAGATGACCCACTTCATCAAGAAATGGTCTCCGGAGAAATTCAAGGTGTTCGGAGATTTCCTCGTCGAGCAGTACGGCAAGCACGGCATCAGCACACAGGAGATGCTGGAGGCGCAGATGGCGAAGCTGAACACCACCGACGAGGCGGTCGCCTATGAGGAAATGGTGGCGGACGCCTGTCAAACCATGCTGCTGGACAGCAACGCCGTGGAAAAGCTGGTACAGCTGCGGCAGCAGGACAAGGGGCTGTTCGAGAAGATCAAGGAGTTTATCCACAACATCCTCGCCAAGCTGCGCAAGGAATATGCGGGCATCGACCCCAACTCGGACGAAGCCAAGGCTCTGCGCAGCATGACCGACGTGATGGAGCAGATGAGCGCTCTGTTTGAGGATGCCGCCGTGGATGCGGCACAGGCACACAGCCAAGCGGCGGAGGGGCAGCAAACCGGCGAGGTGAAATTCCAAAAGCGGTCTGCGGAGGGCATCGAGCCGCAGGACGTGGAGCAGCTGCGCAGCATCGGGCGCAAGAGCGTCAACGAATTCACCAGCGAGGAAATCCAAAAGGCGGAGAAATGGGCACGGAAATTATATCGGGAGCTGGGGACGAAATCGCCGTTTTTCCGAGCGTGGTTCGGCGATTGGCGGGCGCAGGATACTGCTCCGATAATTGTAGCCGATACCATCGGGCAAGAACGGGGAATTGTGCGCAATAAGGATACCCAATGGGATATTCAAGTGTCCGGGCGAGTATTCAGCGAAACAAACCACAATAGCAATGCAGTATCCACTGCAAGAGCGTATCTCCCGTATATCAACAGTATCGTGCAAAACGCTGTATTGCTGGACACAGTTGCGATCCCAAGTGGAAAAGAGAAATCCGCCAATTCCGCATGGATGCACAGTCTGTATGCCGTAGCTGATATCGGAAACGGAAAAGAACTGCTGAAATTGTATGTGGAGGAATTGAACGATGTAGGCAGCGACGGCACCATCCGTTGTGCATATCAACTGCAAAACATAGAAATCAGCGGCTGAGTGCTAAAGGTTCAGGAGCAAGCCCCTAGCCTCGTCACAAGCAACCGCTGACATACGCACTATATCAGATCTTTTCTCGACTGTCAAGAGCAAAGATAAAGATTTACATCTTAAACCGATAAGCAAAGCCCTGCTGCATGAAGACGGTACATTCGTCAGCTTTGAGATACCGTCCAAAAAGCGGACAAGGCTCTCGATGCAGACAATGTTCTTGGAGCGTGCAGACTATAAAAAAAGGAAGTCTGCCGAACCTGTGCTGATGCAAAATGCCCCAGCTTATACACCCGAAGTGCGAGGTGGTCAGACTTCGAATAATAGTGTAGCACACGATCCGTAGGATGTCAAGCCCTCCACCCGCAACAAATCCAACCGGGAGCTGCTGTCCGAGGCGCTGGAGACCACCATCGACACCTCCACCCCCATGGGGCAGTATGAGGCAAAGCTGCTCGGACAGTACAGGGAGAATGTCGAGCTGCTGGACGGGCTGCAAGCCCACCTCAAGGAAGTGAATGGGGAAATCCGTGCGCTGACTTTCGGGGATGCGCCGCGAGACCCGGTAAGACTCCGGGCGCTGAAGGATGAAAAGATCAAGACGGAGAACCGCATCGGCATCTACGACAAAAAGCTGCTCCGGCTGGAGGCTGCCCAGCCGCTCAAGGATGTGCTGGAACGGGAGAAAAAGCGGGTCAAGCAGGAGACGGCGTTGTCACCGGTATGGCGGGGAACCGGGGGGTGCCAACGCTCTATTGAGACAAGCCGACCGATTCCCGGACATGAATCAGCTCCACCAGCGTCCGGTGGGTGGGGGTAGGGATGCCGTAGCGCTCTCCCAGCCGCACCACCGCTCCGTTGATGAAGTCAATCTCGGTGCGTCGTCCGTGCTCCAGATCCTGGCACATGGAGGCGCGGCCGGTAGAGAGGGCCGCGGCCGTATGCCACAGATTCTCCTTAACAGCGTCCCCGTCAAAGGTCTCGCCGTCGGCAGCGGCCACCGCCACCGCCTCGTCGATGAGGGTGGTTGCCAGCGCCCGGGCTTCCGGATTTTCGGCGATCACGCCGATGGGGCAATCCAGCAGCGCCGTCACCGGGTTGATGGTCATGTTGACAAACAGCTTCTCCCACAGCAGATGCCGCACACCTTGGCAATAGGCCGTCTCGATCCCGGCCGACGTGAATGCCTCCGCCACCGGGGCGGCCGTTTCTTCGCGTCCGTCGGGGGAGCCGATAAGAGTGATGCCCACCCCGGAATGATAAATGACTCCCGGCTCCTTTGCTACGCAATTGTGCTTGGTGGTGCCCAAAAGAATGTGTGCGCCGGGGACGAATTGCCGCAGAATTTCCTCATTGCCCATGCCGTTTTGCAGGGACAGCACCCGGGTGTGGGGGCCGATGAGCGCCCGGTTGGTTTCCAGCGCCGATTCGCTGTATAGGTCCTTTACAAACAGGATCAGCAGCTCCGGAGCGGCCACCCCCTGTCCGCTGAATTGCGCCGGCACCCGATAGACCGACCGGGTGCCGTCCGGCTCCCATAGGGTGATGCCCTGCCGGTTGATGGTATCCACCACCGCCGGGCTAATGTCGTACAGGGTCACTCGATGCTGCCCGCTCAGCAGGCAGGCGTACAGACACCCCATGGCGCCGGCGCCGATAATGCCGATATCCATCGTTTTCACCTCACCGAATGTGCATGATCCACCCCTCGGGGGCGTCCTGCTGGCCGTGCTGGATGGCAATGAGCGTTTCATACAGCTGTTGGATCACCGACCGGTGGGGGTCGGCCGCGCCGAAGTGGTATTCCTTGTCGTGATCCACGATGGAGCCCACCGGGGAGATCACCGCCGCCGTGCCGCACAGACCGCATTCCGCAAAATCGCCCAGCTCATCCGCCCGTACCGGACGCTCCTCGGCGGGGATATTCAGATAATGCTCCGCCACATACAGCAACGACCGCCGGGTGATGGAGGGGAGAATGGTGGGGGACTTGGGAGTGACCAGCCCGCCCTCTTTGGTAATAAAGATCACATTGGCGCCGCCGGTCTCCTCCACATAGGTGCGGGTGGCGCTGTCCAGATACAGGTTCTCGTCGTAGCCCTGCTCATGGGCATCGGCGATAGCGTACAGGCTCATGGCGTAGTTCAGCCCCGCCTTGATATGCCCGGTGCCATGGGGGGCGGCCCGGTCATAGTCACAGATGCGCAGCTTCAGCGGGCGGGCACCGCCCTTAAAATACGCGCCCACCGGGGTGGCAAACAGGCGGAATTCAAATTCCGTGGCCGGTTTCACTCCTATGACGGCGTTGGTGCCGAAAATATAGGGCCGCAGATATAGGGAGCCGCCGCTCTCGGCGGAGGGGATCCATGCTTTATTGGCCTTGACCACCTGCCGCACCGCCTCCTCGAACATACCCTGGGGCAGCGGCGGGATCATCATCCGAATGCAGGAATCGTGCAGCCGCGCCTCATTCAGATCGGGGCGGAAGCACACCACCTGTCCGTCGGGGGTGCGGTAGGCTTTCAGTCCCTCGAAGCAGGTCTGGGCATATTGCAGCACGCAGGCGGACTCATTGAGGGTGACGGTGGCCTTGCGGGTCAGGCGACCGGGCTGCCAGGCGCCGTCCCGGTATTCCGCCACATAGCGTTTCCCCAGCCTATGATAAGCAAATCCGCTGACCGTTTTCTCTTTCATATGGATGACTCCCTTTCGCAAATATCGGTGAAAAACAGAAAACGGTGTCTTTGAGCCCTTGGACTCAAAGACACCGTTGCCTTTACAATGGGTAATTATAGTCCTTTTTGCGCATTTGTCAAGTCCTCTGCGCCAATTTTTTGTCGGGAAACCCGCGGAGTGTGTTGTCCAGGCGTGGAGACACACGGGGAAAAACGCGGCGGGGGAGAGGTCGTCGTGCGTCGCGGAATCGCCGCCGCCCTTGCCGAAAAGGGGAGAGCGGGCGGTCGAGGGGTGGCCGCGGCAGCCAGATTCCCGCGCCGAAAGAGGATGCGTCCGGCAGAGAGCCCCTGCCATATACGGCGTCCGATATGACGCCGAACATACCGGCAGGGAACGCCCGCCGGGCACGGCGGCAGATGTGCCGATAAAGAAACAGAGACTGCGGTGATTTCACCGCAGTCTCTGTTGCGCTTTGTGAAGAGATTGCTCAGGCGTTCGCCTTTTTGGCGAGAGCGGACTTCTTCCGGGCAGCCGTGTTCTTATGCAGCAGACCCTTCGCCACAGCCTGGTCGATCTTCTTGGTGGCGGCGCGCAGCGCCTCCTCCTTGTTCTCTCCGGATGCAATGGCAGCATTCGCCTTTTTGATCTCCGTCTTCAGAGCCGAGCGGTTCGCCTTGTTGCGAGCCGTCTTGACCGCAATGACCTTCACACGCTTTTTTGCGGATTGAATGTTCGGCATGGTGACACCTCCTGTTATCAAATATGCAGCATCTCACGCATAGGTCATCATACCACGATTACGCCGGAAATGCAACTAAAATTTTCGGGAATTGCGAATTTTTCTGGTTTTTCACGGAAAACCGGGCATTTTAAGAGGGGCAGCCGCAATATGAGCGGGCGCGCCGGTAAAATGGAAGCATATGCGGCTCGGCCGCGCGGTGCCGTCTCGCGGTTGCGGAAACCCCGACGGGCGCCGAAAGGCTCTTGCGGCGCGGCTGCATCCCCACAAGCTGTGTCCTCACAAGGAAAGGATGATTCGACCGATGAATTTTCGCACCGACTTAGCGTTAGAGGCGGCGGATGCCGCCGCGCTGACCCCGGAGCGGGGGGTCACGCGCACCGCCCATCGCTGCGGGCGGCTCACCGTCCACCGTCTGGAGGTCTCCACCGACGAGGCGGCCGCGCGGCTGGGGAAGCCCCGGGGGCAGTATGTCACCGTGGAGCTGCCGGCGCTGTCCGACGATGAGCGGCAGCTGACCGCCCACGCGGCCTGCGTGCAGGAGGAATTGACCCGGCTGCTGCCGCCGGAGGGCACGGTGCTGGTGGTGGGGCTGGGCAACCGCACCGTCACCCCCGATACTCTGGGGCCGTCGGCCGCCGACATGATCCTGGCCACCCGGCATATCCGGGGGGAGTTCGCCCGCGCCGCCGGGCTGGAGGATCTGCGGCCGGCGGCGGTGCTGACGCCGGGGGTGCTGGGGCAGACCGGCGCCGAAACCGGGGAGATCGTTCGGGGGGTATGCCGGGAGGTGGAACCGGCCGCCGTGATCGCCATTGACGCGCTGGCGGCGCGCAGCCCGGAGCGTCTGGGGTGCACGGTGCAGCTGTGCGACACCGGCATCGCGCCCGGCTCCGGGGTGGGGAACGACCGCCGCCCCCTCAGCCGGGAAACGCTGGGGGTGCCGGTCATCGGCATGGGGGTGCCTACGGTGGTGGATGCCGCCACGCTGGTGCAGGCCTACCGGCCGGAGACGGAGCTCGCGCCGGATGCGCCCCCGATGATGGTGACACCGCGGGAGATCGACCTGGTGATCGGCCGGGCGGCGCGTCTGGTGGCGCTGGCGGTCAACGGGGCGCTGCAGCCCGCCTATGCGCCGCTGGAGCTGATCTCCGTAGCCCGGGGCATTTGAGACGGCGCGGGGCGCCGCCGGAACGACAGGGGCGGTTCGGCCAATAATGGAGCGGCAAGCCGAGCGGTCCCCAGAGTTCGCCGGTCCCCGAAATCACGGGGCATGAGTCTCCCGCAAGCGCTCCGAAAACGCCGATGCCCCCTGCGGGGCATCGGTTTGCCGCCATCGGCGGGCGCTCCCGGAAACGCCGTAAAGGACAAGAAGCATGGCCTGTCCCCGTGCCCTAAAGGCGCACGGCACTACCTCCCATGCGCAGGAGACGACGGCCGCCCTGACTCCTGCGGCTTTTCGGACATACGGAACGCCCCTCCGGCAAGTTGCCGGAGGGGCGTGGCTGTCGTCGCACGGATGCTCAGCGGTCGTAGGTCGCCCAGAAATCCCGGACGGCTTTCTCGTAGCCCTCCCGGTCCACGGCGTAGCTCATGCCGTGCTCGGCGCCCGGCACCACCAGCAGCCGTTTGGGACCGGCACAGGCCTTATAGTTCTCGTAGGTCATTTCGATGGGGACGAAATGGTCGTCGGTGCCGTGGATGAACAGCACCGGCAGATGGGTGGTGCGCAGCGCCTCCACGGTGGAATAATCCGCCGCTCCCATATGAATTTTCCGGCGGCAGATGCGGTCGGCCATCTGCCCCTTCAGCCCGAAGCGCATATGGAGATTCTTGCGGGTGATATACTCCCAGATGGCATGGGGGGAGGTGAAGCCGCAGTCCGCCATCACGCCCCGGACATTCTCCGGCAGCGTAAGTCCGGTGGCCATCAGCACCGTGGCTGCGCCCATGGACACCCCCGCCAGATACACCGGCAGCTCGGTGCCGCAGCGCTCATTGACGAAATTCACCCAGCTGCGGCAGTCGAACCGCTCGGTCATGCCGAAGCCCATATGGGTGCCGCCGCTGTTGTTCTGTCCCCGCTGCTCGGCGAACAGCACATTGCAGCCGTTATTCAGCCAGAAATCGGCGATCATCCCGAAATCCATGCCGTAGCTGGAACGCCAGCCGTGCATGGCCACGATGGTGCGCCGGGCTCCCTCCTGCCGGAACCAGTGCCCGGCCAGCAGCATGCCGTCCTCGGCATTGATGCGCACCACCTCGTGGGGGCGGCTCTCCAGCGTCCGGGACGCTTCCCGGCGGACGGTCTGGAAAGGGCTTTCCTCCTTGGCGCCGGAAATGCGCCCCTCGGAATTTTGCAGGATGCGGGGCTTATCCCGATCCAGCGCCACCCGCACCAGCAGGTCGGTGACGGTATAGGCGGCGGCTCCGGCCACCGCGCCGATGGCGGCGACCCCGCCGGTGATGGCCAGGGCTTTTTTGGTTGCGGATCTCATGTGGACACCCTCCTTACAGGTAGTGAACAGTCCGGTGTGGCTTACGGGTTTATCATACCACACCGGACTGAAATTATCGGTGAATTATTTTTGAACTTTTACGGCGTCGGTGCGGTAGATGAATTTCACCTGACCGTCCATGCCGTCGCCCAGGCCGGTATAGGACTGATAGGCCTTGGATACGTCTGCGGTGGCTTTCAGCCGGGTCACCAGACCGCCCAGATCGCCGTTGACGGCATCGGTGAGCTTCTTCACGCCCTGTTCGTTAAAGGCCTTCAGCCCGTCGGACAGACGCATCGCCCCATCCTTCAGCCGGGTCACGCCGTCCACCAGCGCCGGAGCGCCGTCTTTGAGCTGCAGCACGCCGTCATACAGCTGAGCCGCGCCTGCCGCCAGCTGGGCGGAGCCGTCCTTCAGCTGCGCGGCGCCGTCCTTGGCCTCCGCCACGCCGGCGGTGTAGTCCTGCAGCCCGGTGTAGAACTCGTTGTAGCTGTCCAGCCCGGCGATGGCCTGCTTCACCTGGGGCGCGAGGGTCTGCTGCGCCAGCCCGATGTACAGCGCCTGGATGGTCGCCTGCCCCACGGGGGTGGCGGCAAGCTGCCCCGCCTGCTGCAGAGCCTGCAGGCTGGCGGGATCGTTCTGCTGCGCCTTGTAGAGCAGCGTGCCGATGTAGGTCATCGCCTCGTCGGTGGTCTTGCCGGCGTTCAGCTGCTGCGCCAGCAGCACCTTGACGGCGGGGTAATACGCCTCGGGAATGTGCTTGGCCGCCAATTGGGCGTCCAGCACGGGCTGCGCCAGCGTTGCCAGCTGGGTCTTCTGGGTGTCGTTGGGGGCGGTCAGCAGCCCGCCCAGCGCGGTCTTGTAATTCTCAATGGTCAGGTCGTCCACGGTCAGCCCGGCATCGGCGAATTGCTTTTGCACGGAGCTGAGCAGGGTACCGAAGACGGTTTTTGCCCCCGCATTGAGGGTGTCGTTATGGGCGGTCAGCTCCGTCAGTCCGGCGAGCAGCTCGCCAGCGCCCGCATCCAGCGTGCCGGAGCCGTCCTTCAGCCGGGCGGCGCCCGCCGCCAGCGCGTCGATGCCCTGCACCAGTGTGCCGGATTTCTCCAGCAGGGTGGTCAGCCCGCCATACAGCTGGGAGGAGCCGTCCATGAGCTGCCGCATGGCGTCGTTGAGGGTGTTCAGCGAGGCGGTCAGCTCGTCTACGGAATTAAGGTTGTCGGTGTTCAGCTTGTTGAAAATTTCGTTGGTGGCCACGGTGACGGTGTTGGTCATCTCGAAATTCTCCACGTCCGCCGTGATTTCCACATAAGCGGGGATTTCCAGCTTGTCCTTGGACAGGTTCAGATTCTCCTGCAAGCCGGGGAATGCCAGCCCGATGACGGCGGTGCGGTTGCCGTCGTTGATAACCTTGCCGTTGGTGACGGTCACGTTCCTGAACACGTCGTTATCCAGCAGCATTCCGGTCAGCATCCCGAAGGGAACGTACATCTTTTCCTCTTTACCGTCCACGGTCACCATTTTATATTGGTTGTTCCGGTAATCGTAGCGGATGACGACCTTGCCGCTCTTGCCCGCCAGCTCCTCGGCGGAGACGGTCTTGCCGTCCAGCGTATAGGAGACGGACAGGCTCACCGGCAGCTCCTTATCGACGGTGCCCTGGCAATAGATGTCATTGCCCTGCGCGTCCCATACCCGCATATGGTCGCCGTTCATGGTATAGGATTCGTTGCCCTTGACGTTTTCCACGTCCTTCATTTCCGACTTGTCGGTGAAGGAGGCGGCGTTCGCCCTATTCTGGATCCAGTCGCTGACGATGATTTTTTTCACGCTGCCGTCGGCACCCGCCAGCACATACACCGTCTCGTCCTTGGACAGGTCGGCGGTGCTGTCCGGGGCCAGCAGAGACACCTTGGAGGCGGAGGAGTCCTCCTCCGTTTTGCTGTCGGCATTGTTCAGCGCCAGCACAGTGACGCCCACGCTGCCCGCGGCCAGCAGAGCGGCGCAGGAAACCAGCGCCAGCGGTTTTTTCAGTAGCTTATTCATGGACGGTTACCTCCGTTTTCTGTTTTTTGGAAAGATGGGTCATACCCCATGTGGTGACGCAAACGAGCTTATCGCACAGCATCAGCAGCGCCGGCAGGATGAAGATGACGCACAGCATACTCACGATAGCGCCCCGCGCCATCAGCATACACATGGAGCTGATGATGTCGATGTCGGAATACAGCGCCACACCGAAGGTGGCGGCGAACAGCCCCATACCGGACACCAGAATGGAGGGGATGGAGGTGCCCAGCGCCGTGTTGACGCTGGTCCGCTTATCGTGTCCCGCCAGCCGCTCCGCCTTATAGCGGGTGGTCATCAGAATGGCGTAGTCCACCGTGGCGCCCAGCTGGATGGTGCTGATGCAGATGGGGGCGATGAAGGGCAGCGATTGTCCCAGATAGTGGGGCAGCCCCAGATTGATGAAGATGGCCAGCTCAATGACTGCGATGAGGATGAAGGGCAGGCTGATGCTCTTTTCCACCAGGGCGATAATGACGAAGATGGCGAGGATGGACACGGCGTTGACCACCTGGAAGTCGTGGTTGGTGGTCTCGATCATATCCTTCATGCAGGGAGCCTCACCGATGAGCATACCGGTGGGATCGTATTGCTTGAGGATGGTGTTCAGACTGGCCACCTGCTCATTCACCTTGTCGCTGGCGACCTTGTATTCGGAGTTGATGAGCAGCAGCTCCCATTTGTCGCTCTTGAGAATCTCTCGCAGGCTGTCCGGCAGGATCTCCTCCGGCACCCGGGAGCCGACCACCGATTCCAGCCCCAGCACGTATTTCACACCGTCCACATCCTCCATATCGTTAATCATGGAGCGGACGGTTTTGGAGGGGAGGTTAGCGTCCACCAGCACCATATGGGTGGAGGCAATATCAAACTCCTCCGACAGCTTGGAGTTGGCGATGACGTATTCCATATCCTCCGGCAGACACTCGCCCATATCGTAGTAGACCTCGTCGTTGGTCTTGTCGTAGCCGTAATAGGCGGGCGGGATCAGCAGGGCGAAGATCACCAGAAACACCGGGAATACCTTGGTGACACCGGCGGCAAATTTGCCCATATTGGGGATGATGGATTTGTGGCGGGTCTTTTGCAGAGGCTTATCCAGCACCAGGATCATGGCGGGCAGCACGGTGACGCAGCCGATGACGCCGAAGATAACGCCCTTGGCCATGACCAGCCCCAGGTCACGCCCCAGTGTGAAGGTCATAAAGCACAGCGCCGCAAAGCCGGCCACCGTGGTGACGGAGCTGCCCACCACCGAGGTGAGGGTATCGTGGATGGCGTGCGCCATGGCCTCCTTGGGATCGCTGAAATGCAGCCGCTGCTCGTTGTAGCTGTGCCACAGAAAGATGGAATAGTCCATGGTGACTGCCAGCTGCAGCACGGCGGAAAGTGCCTTGGTGATGTACGAAATCTCGCCGAAGAAGTAGTTGGTGCCCAGATTCAAGAGGATCATCATGCCGATGGAGGCGAGGAACACAAAGGGCACCAGCCAGCCGTCCAGCAGCACCAGCATGGCCACGGTGGCGCACAGCACCGCCAGCCCCACATAGATGGGCTCTTCCTTTTCGCACAGGTCCTTCAGGTCGGTGACCAGCGCCGACATACCGGACACGAAGCACTGCTTGCCGGCGATGGAGCGGATCTCCCGGATGGCGTCCATGGTCACGTCCGCCGAGGTGGCGCTGTCGAAGAACACCGCCACCAGCGTGGCGTTGTCGGTGTTGAATTCGTTATAGATCTCGTCGGGCAGCAGCTCCTTGGGGATGGATACATCCGCCAGGGAGGAATACCACAGCACCGTTTCCACATGGTCGACGGTTTCCAGCTTGTCGCACAGGGCGGCGACATCCTTGTCCGCCATGTCCTCCACCACGATGAAGGAAAAGGCACCCTTGCCGAAATCCTTCAGCAGCTCATTCTGCCCGATGACGGTATCCATATCCTCCGGCAGATAGTCCAGCATATCGTAGTTGATGCGGGTGCCGACCATACCCAGCACCGAGGGCACCAGCAGCACCAGCGCCAGAATTAAAATGGGAATGCGGTATTTAACAACCGCTTTGGAAAACCCCATGGCGCTTATTCCTCTCCTTCCTCATAGACGGTGGTTTCGATCACGTCGGGCCGCTGATTCCTGACGATCTTCACAGCGGTGATGACGGTGCTCAGATTGAGGATCCCCTCGGCCAGCAGCGTGATGCCCAGCAGCACCATCAGCAGGCTGCTGCCCTCACCGGGGCGGAACATCAGCGCGAGTCCGCACAGACCGGTCAGCACCGCCAGCACCAGAATCAGCCACCATTCCCGCAGACCGAAACGCTTGGAGTCCAGCGCAATCTGTATTTTGAACAGACCGTCGGACAGAATATAGATGCCGCAGGCGATGCAGAGGAAGGTCATCAGCCCGGCGGGGTGGACCAGCAGGACGACCCCCAGCGCGATCAGCAGGATGCCGAAGGTCAGATCATACTGAAACGCCAGCCGGTACAGATCCCGGGAGAAATATCCCAGCAGCCGCACGATGCCGAAGACGATCAGCAGCACGCCGCAGACGGTACCCAGCGCCGCCGCGGAGAACTCCGGCACGGCGATGAGCACCACCCCCAGAATGCACAGGGCGGCCGAGACGATGATATAGGCGATTTTGGCGGCCCGCATGGGGGCGACGGAACGCATATCCATAGTTGTTTGCTCCTTTCATGCATACACAGCGGCGGGGATTCGGTTTTGTTTTTCCCGCCTGTCTGCCCATAGTATACCCACGTCCGGTCGCCCCGTCCATGGACAACCGCCGGATGGGTGTTGAAATTTTGGGCAGCGGCGGCGGTTTTGTCTGAATTTCAGACAGTTTTCGGGGGAGTGTCCGGTATTTGGGCAGGTGTCCAACGGGTGCCCATTGCAACCGGCGGCGGTTTCCGGTACACTGCCGTCAGATGGGCAGATAGCGGACACCGGGACGATTTTTCTCCATTGCTTTTTGCCGATGGGTATGGTATACTTTTCCATGATACGTTACAGAGAAAGCGGGTGCGGATGGATGAAAGCCATCGACAAGACCGTGCGGCAGGAGACCGGGTATATCGCCCTGTGCGAGCTGCTGCTCAGTGTGCTGCTGCAGGCGGTGTTTCTGGTGATCGGTCAGTGGGACTACACGGTGCTGCTGGGGAACCTGCTCAGCGGCGGCGCGGCGGTGCTGAATTTTCTTCTCATGGGGGTCACCATTCAGGAGGCGACCAACCGGGAGGAGAAAAACGCCCGCACGTTGATGCGGCTGTCCCAATCCCTGCGGATGGTGGCGCTGTTTGCGGCGGCGGCGCTGGGGGTGCTGCTGCCCTGCTTCAATACCGTGACGGCGCTGGTGCCGTTGTTCTTCCCCCGGCTGGCGGTGGCGTTCCGCCCGCTGGTGGGACGGAAATCGGGGAACACCCCATGAAAGGAGCGGAACCGAAACCCATGAATACGAAAAGCCGCCGTTTCCGGGCGGTGGACATTCTGCTGCTGGTGCTGGCGGCGCTGCCGCTGGTGGCGGGGATGGTGCTGAAGATCCTGTTCACTTCCGCCTCCGACGATATTGAGATCGTGGGGGCGCTGGTGTATACCACCCTCCCGCTGCCGCTGGGAGGCTTGCCCATCACCGAGGCGCAGGTCAATTCCTGGCTGGTGATTCTGTCGGTGTTTTGGCTGTGCCTGTATATGACCCACGGCATCACCGCTGCGGGGGGCAGCAAGCGTCAGCTCATCGCCGAATGGATCGTGGAAAAAACCGACGGTCTCATCCACGCCAATATGGGCGACTATTTTGCGGGCTTTTCGCCGTTTATTGCGGCGGTGATGGCGCTGTCGGCGTTCTCCAGCCTGCTGACCCTGCTGGGGCTGTACGCTCCCACCTCCGACCTGAATGTGGTGGGTGGCTGGGCGCTGCTGGTGTTTGCGCTGATCACCTGTTATAAGTGCAAATGCGGCCCCCTCCAGTATCTCAAGAGCTTTGCCGAGCCGGTGCCGCTGCTGGCACCCCTCAATATCATCAGCGAGGTGGCGACCCCCATCTCCATGGCGTTCCGTCATTACGGCAACATCCTCTCCGGCTCGGTGATCTCCGTGCTGGTGGCGGCGGGGCTGACGGGGCTGTCCAAGCTGGTGCTGGGCTGGCTGCCCGGTGCCTTGGGCGACATTCCGCTGCTGCGGATCGGTCTGCCCGCCGTGCTGAGCGTTTATTTTGACGTGTTCAGCGGATTGCTACAGGCGTTTATTTTCGCGATGCTGACGATGCTGTATGTGGCCGGCGGCTTCCCCGCGGACCTGTACTTCGCCCGGCAGGCGAAAAAAGCCGCAAAGAAAGCGGATACCGCACCCACCCGTTCGTAAATTCATCCCGACAGAAAATAAAATTTGGAGGTATATCATTATGTTGGAACTGGCAATCGGTATTATTCTGGGCAGCTGCGCGTTGGGCGCCGGCATGGCGATGATCGCCGGTATCGGCCCCGGTATCGGTGAAGGTAACGCCGTGGCGAAGGCGTGCGAGGCCATCGGCCGGCAGCCGGAGTGCAAGTCGGAGGTCACCACCACCATGCTCATGGGCTGCGCCATCGCGGAGACCACCGGTCTGTATGCGCTGGTTATCGCCATTCTGCTGATTTTCGTGGCGCCCGGCCGTCTGGTGAATATTCTCATGAACACCATCAAATAAGGAGTGACGGATATGCAGAATCTTGATGTCATATCCATCAATCTGTGGCAGGTGCTGATCTCCCTGTGCAATCTGCTGCTGCTGTTTCTGATCCTCAAGAAATTTCTCTATCAGCCGGTGCGCAAGCTGCTGGCCCAGCGTAAGGCGCAGCTGGACGAGCAATACCGCAAGGCGGAGCAGGCGCAGCAGACGGCGGAGGAGAACCGGCAGACCTACGAGCGGCAGCTGGCGGACGCCCATGCTCAGGCGGAGCGGATTTTACAAACCGCCACCGGGCAGGCGGATCACCGGGCGGAGCGCATCGTCGCCGAAGCCCGGGAGAAGGCGGACGGTATCGTCCGGGAAGCCCAGACTCAGGCGGCGCTGGAGCGGAAAAAGGCACAGGCGGGGATCAAACAGGAGATCGTGGATGTGTCGGCGGTGCTGGCAGCTAAGCTGCTGGAGCGGGAGATCACCCCGGCCGACCATCGGGCGCTGATTGACGCCGCCATCGCCGATATGGGAGAGATAGGTGACGCCCATGACGGACATCAGTAAGGAATATGCGGCGGCGCTGTTTGCGCTGGCACGGGAGAGCGGGCAGGAGCGGGAGTTTTCCGCGGCGCTGGCGCTCATCGACCGGCAGCTGACGGCGCAGCCGGAATATGCGGTGCTGCTGTCCTCCCCCAATGTGCCGCTGCAGGAGCGGCTGGGGCTGCTGGCGGAGGCGTTCGGCGGGCAGGTGCCGGAATATGTGCTGTCCTTTACGCAATTGCTGTGCGAAAAGGGGCATATCCGGCAGTTTTCCGCCTGCGTGCGGGAGTATGAGGCGCTCCACCGGGCGCTGAGCGACGTGTCCGCCGCCCGGATCGTCAGCGCCGTGGCGCTGACCGAGGAGGAAAAGGCGGCGCTGGTGCAGCGGCTCGCCGCCCTCAGCGGGCATACGGTGGAGCCAAGCTACGAGATCGACGGCAGCATCCTCGGCGGCGTGGTGGTCTATATGGACGACCGGGTCATCGACGGCAGCCTCAAGCATAAATTCAAAGAGATAAAGGAAGTGATCGGTCCATGAGCACGAATCCCGAGGAGATCGGCAGCATTATCAAGGAGCAGATCCGTGCCTACCGCTCCCGCACCGAGATGACCGAGACCGGCACGGTGATATTGGTGGGCGACGGGATCGCCCGGGTCTACGGACTGCGCAGCTGCATGGCGGGCGAGCTGTTGGAATTTGACGACGGCAGCTTCGGCATGGCGCAGAATCTGGAGGACGAGACCGTGTCGGTGGCGCTGCTGTCGGATGAAAACGACATCCGGGAGGGCTCCCGGGTCAAGCGCACCGGCAAGGTGCTGAGCGTGCCGGTGGGCGAAGCCCTGCTGGGGCGGGTGGTGAACGCCCTGGGCAAGCCCATCGACGGCAAGGGACCGGCGGCGTGCACCGAGACCCGCCCCGTGGAGGCGGAGGCGCCGGGCATCATCGAGCGGCAGAGCGTGTCGGTGCCGCTGCAGACCGGCATCAAGGCCATCGACAGCATGGTGCCCATCGGCCGGGGACAGCGGGAGCTGATCATCGGCGACCGCCAGACCGGTAAGACGGAGATCGCCATCGATACCATCATCAACCAGAAAAACACCGATGTGCTGTGCATTTATGTGGCCATCGGGCAGAAGAGCACCTCGGTGGTGCAGATCGCCAACGAGCTGTCCCGCTGCGGGGCGATGGAATACACCATCATCGTGTCCGCCTCCGCCTCGGAGAGCGCGCCGCTGCAGTATATCGCCCCCTATGCGGGCTGTGCGATGGCAGAATATTTCCGGGAGCAGGGCAAGGATGTGCTGATCATCTACGACGACCTGTCCAAGCACGCGGTGGCCTACCGGGCACTTTCCCTGCTGATCCGGCGTCCGCCCGGCCGGGAAGCCTATCCCGGCGATGTGTTCTATCTGCACTCCCGTCTGCTGGAGCGGGCGGCGTGTGTGGCGCCGGAATACGGCGGCGGCTCCATCACCGCGCTGCCCATCATCGAAACCCAGGCGGGGGATGTGTCGGCGTATATCCCGACGAATGTTATTTCCATCACCGACGGACAGATCTTTTTGGAGACCGAGCTGTTCCACGCGGGCATTATGCCGGCCATCAACCCCGGTATCTCCGTCAGCCGTGTGGGCGGCTCCGCCCAGCTGAAGGCGATGAAGAAGGTGTCCGGCGACCTGCGGCTGCTGTATTCCCAGTATCGGGAGCTGCAGGCCTTCGCCCAGTTCGGCAGCGATCTGGACGCGGATACCAAGGCGCGTCTGGCGCTGGGCGAACGCATTGTGGAGGTGCTGAAGCAGAAGCGCAACTCTCCCGTGCGGGCGGGCTGTCAGGTGTGCATTATCTACGCCGTCATCCACGGGTATCTCAACGACATCCCCGTGGACGCGGTGCAGGCGTATGAGCAGCGGCTGTACGAATTTATGGAAACGAAGCACCCGGCGTTGCTGGAGCGGTTCGAGGCGGGCTGTTTCGAGGAGTCCGATGCCGCCGAGCTGGAAGCGGCGCTGACGGAAATGGAGTGAGCCTATGGGAGCGGATACAAAAGCTCTGCGCACCCGAATTAAGAGTGTGCGCTCCACCATGCACCTGACAAAAGCCATGGGGCTGGTGGCATCCTCCAAGATCCGCCGTGCCAACGATGCCATGCATAAGGCGGCGGATTATGCCGGGGCGCTCTCGGATATGACCGCGGTGCTGCTGCGCTGCCCGGAGTGTGCCAAAAGCCCGTATCTGCGGCAGGAGGGCGACCGTACCCGCCTGATCGTGATTGCGGGCGACCGGGGGCTGGCGGGGGGCTATAACGCCAACGTGTTCCGGCTGGCGCAGGAGTATCCGGAGGCGGAGCTGCTGCCCATCGGCAAACGCGCCTGCGACCGGTGCGCCAAGCCCTTTGTTTCCTCCGAGACCTTCTCCGGCGAGGATGCCCATAACTGGGCAAAGACCCTGTGCGCCGGGTTTGCCGCCGGGGAGTATGATCGGCTGGGCATCGTCTATACCCGCTATGTGTCTATGATGATCCAGGAGGCGACGGTGCGGTGGGTGCTGCCCCTGACCCGCCCCGAGGGCGGGAAAACCGTCAGCACCCTGTTTGAGCCGGATGAGGCGACGGTGCTGGAGACGGCGGTGCCCGCCTATGTGGCGGGGGTGATCGCCGCCGCCGTGCGGGAGAGCTTCGCCAGCGAGGTGGCGGCGCGCCGGGTGGCGATGGACGCCGCCGGAAAGAACGCCACCGCTATGATCGACGACCTGCAGCTGCGGTATAACCGGGCGCGGCAGAGCGCCATCACCCAGGAAATCACCGAGATCGTCGCCGGCAGCGGCGCTTGAAAGGAGAGAGCCCATTGTCAGAACAACACAAGGGGAGAGTCTGTCAGGTCATGGGGCCGGTGGTGGACGTCCGCTTTGAGGACGGCCATCTGCCCGCTATCTTTAATGCGCTGACGGTTCCCAACGGAGAGAAAACACTGACCGTGGAGGTGGCGCAGCACATCGGGGATAATACCGCCCGGTGTATCGCCATGGCATCCACCGACGGCTTGCAGCGGGATACCGAGGTCACCGATACCGGCCATTCCATTCAGGTGCCGGTGGGTCGGGAGACGCTGGGACGAATCTTCAACGTCCTGGGCGAGGCGGTGGATAACCGGCCCGCCCCGGCGGATGCGCCCCGGTGGGATATCCACCGTCCGGCGCCGGAGTATGAGGAGCTGTCCACCGCCACCGAGATTCTGGAGACCGGTATCAAGGTCATCGACCTGATCTGCCCCTATGCCAAGGGCGGTAAGATCGGTCTGTTCGGCGGCGCCGGCGTGGGCAAGACCGTGCTCATTATGGAATTGATCAACAACATCGCCAAGGAGCACGGCGGTCTGTCGGTGTTCACCGGCGTGGGGGAGCGTACCCGGGAGGGCAACGACCTCTATAACGAAATGAAGCAGTCCGGGGTGCTGTCCAACACCTCGCTGGTCTACGGTCAGATGAACGAGCCGCCGGGAGCCCGTATGCGGGTGGCGCTGTCCGGCCTGACCATGGCGGAATATTTCCGGGATCAGGAAAAACAGGACGTGCTGCTGTTCATTGATAACATCTTCCGCTTTACCCAGGCGGGCAGCGAGGTGTCGGCGCTGCTGGGGCGGATGCCCTCCGCCGTGGGCTATCAGCCCACGCTGGCGAACGAGATGGGCGCTCTGCAGGAGCGGATCACCTCCACGAAGAAGGGCTCCATCACCTCGGTGCAGGCGGTGTATGTGCCGGCCGACGATCTGACCGACCCGGCGCCTGCCACCACCTTCGCCCATCTGGACGCCACCACCGTGCTGTCCCGGGCGATCTCCTCTCAGGGCATTTACCCGGCGGTGGATCCGCTGGAGTCCACCAGCCGCATCCTGTCTCCGGAAATTCTGGGGGAGGAGCACTATCAGGTGGCCCGGGAGGTGCAGCGCATTTTGCAGCGGTATAATGAGCTGATGGATATCATCGCCATCATGGGTATGGACGAGCTGTCCGACGAGGATAAGCTGCTGGTGCAGCGCGCCCGTAAGATTCAGCGGTTCCTGTCCCAGCCCTTCCATGTGTCGGAGAAGTTCAACGGCTTCCCCGGCGTGTATGTGCCCCTGTCCGAGACCATCCGGGGCTTTAAGGAGATCATCGAGGGCAAGCACGACGATCTGCCCGAGTCCGCCTTCCTGTTTGTGGGCACCATCGACGAGGCGGTGGAGAAGGCGAAGAAGGTGGCCCGATGAACACCTTTCATCTGACGGTCGCTACTCCCGACGGCAATCGCTTCTGCGATGAGGCGGCGGCGTTATATGTCCGGGGCGCGGCGGGGGATCTGGCGATTTTGGCGGGGCACATTCCCTTTGTGACGGCGGTGCAGCCGGGTGTCTGCCGGATTGCGCTGCCCGACGGGAGCGAAAAGACCGCCCGCATCGACGGCGGTCTGCTCACCGTGAGCGCCGACGGCACCACGCTGCTGTCCGGCAGCTTTCGGTTTGAGGATGCCGCGGAATAATGTATACGAAAAGCCCGACCGGGGTGTATGCACACCCCGGCCGGGCTTTTGCTCTAAGAAAGGGGACGTCATCGGTATGCCGGGCGGTGCTGCCCGGCTTCGGTGCCGTCGAGCGGTCGTGCGGCCGCTCAAAATCCCCGGTTTTTCAGATCGCTGACCAGCTCCACATACCACTCACACACGTCAAAGTCCGGGCGGTTGCGGCGGGACATATCGATCATATCCGCGTGGGAGATGCCCTCCGGAGCGGGGGTGTCCAGCCGGATGCACCGCGCGCCCCAGGCGGCGGAGGTGACGCTCACCAGTCCGTCGTTCTCTCCGTCGAACAGCCCGACGAAATCGTGGGTGAAGCACAGGGGGAATGCGCCCCGCAAGGGCTTGTGGATGCAGCTGGCGGTGCTCTGATAGTATACGCCGGGGGCGTTGGGCAGCACGGCGTTCAATTGGGCGCACCGGTCGGCGGTCAGATCGGTCACAGCCGCCAGAAAGTCCGGCGAGCGATCCCCCAGACGCCGCAGAGCGGCGTTATAGGTGCGGGCGACCCCGTCCCGGAACCGGGGCGAGACCCGGGATAGCAGCCAGTCGGCGAAGGCGCAGCCCCGGTGGGGTGTATTGATGGTGGTGAGGGACGCCACCAGCGGCGCCAGCCCCAACCGGGAGCAGGCGTAGCGGGCATCCAGCCCGCCCTTGGAGTGGGCGATGAGATTCACCTTGCCGCAGCCGGTGTCGGCGACAATCCTCCGCACGGCGGCGGCGATCTCGGCGGCGCTGTCCGCCACGCTCAGGGCGGATTGCTGCCCGCCGTAGTAGACGGTGGCGCCGTTTTGCTCCAGCTGGGCGGGGATGCGCCCCCAATAATTGAGATACCGCACATCCCGGAAGAATACCCCGTGGATCAGCACCAGCGGATACCGGGTGGCGCATACCCGCTGCCCAGCGCGGCGGGCGTTGCGGGCGGCACGCGCCTCCTCGGCGTGGATGTCGAAATACACCAGCTGCAGAATGTGCCCCAGCACCACCAGATGCACCACCGGAATCCAGCCGCACAGCAGCCCCAGCACCCGCCATTTGGCGCCCAGCACCGGAGCGCAGAGATAGACCCGCAGAATACCGTTCCAGAACACCAGACTGTCGGCGACAAGGCACATCAGCAGCCACCGCCACCATCCGGCGGCAAAGGCGGCAGGCTCCCGCAGCCGCCAGACGAGCAGCAGCACCGCCTGCAGCCCGATGGACAGCAGAAAGGCAGAGAGCAGCGCTGCGCCGTCCCTCTCCACCCGCCGGGCGAAGGGCAGCCCCCGCTCCCGACCGGCGGGAAACAGATTCAGCAGCAGGAACACCGCCGCCGCTCCCGCCGGCAGCCAGAGCGACACGCTCCCTGCCAGAACCCCCGCCCCGCAGGCGGTGAGCCCCAGTGCCAGCCCCAATGCCCGGAGCCAGTCGCGTATGTGCATCGGTGGCACCTCCTTTTCGTATCCGCGCGGATGAACGCAAGCGGGGTCACTCTTCCTTCGAGCGACCCCGCCGTGCGGTTGGCTTATTCCTCGGTGACGGTGGGCGGGGTCAGGATGCCCTCCTCCGTCAGCATATAGTTGTCGTTCCATTCAGCCCCGGTGGTGCGCCAGGCGTTGGGTCCGATCCAGCGGGAGGTCTGATCCGCCAGGTGGATGGGGCCGAAGCCGTTGCGCCGATGTCCGTACAGGGTCATATCCAGCGTGTGGCGGCCCGCCGCCGGCTGTCCCAGCGCCGCCGTGTAGGGCGGGAAGATGAGCGCCTGCTCGGCGCCGCCGTCCAGCGCGGCGGTTTGCAGCACCCCCCGATAGCGGGGCGCGGCGATGGTCAGGGCGCCTCCGTGGGTCTCCAGCGGGATATGGTAGGTCACATTGCCGCCGTAGAAGGGCAGCCCCTGCTTAGTGATATCCCCAAAGCGGAGGGTCTGCGGCCGCGCCACGATCCGGGCGGCAGCACCCTCCACGACAACGCCGAAATCGCCCAGCAGATACATCCATTCGATGTTGGTGCGCTCGCCGAAGGGGATGACCGCCTCCAGCGTGTTCTCGCCCTGACGCAGACCGGGCAGCGCCACGGTCTTGATGGATTTATCCACATACCAGCCGGTGACGGCGGAGGGGACGGCTTCCCCGTTCCAGCGCAGCTGCACCTGCTCCGCATCCTCGATGGCCAGCTGTACGGCGGCGCAGTCGATATCCGAATGCACCGTCACCCGCAGGGACACCGTGTGGGTGGGGGTCTCCTCCGGGATGACCCAGGGCTGGGGGAAGCTCTCAAACCGCTGCATCCAGCCCAGCTGCCGGCGGCAGGCGTTGTCCAGCCGCAGGATCTCCTCGGCGGGCTGCCAGTCGCCGTCGTCCAGCGCGTATTCCGCCCGTTCCAGCAGCAGGGCGTTGGGCTCGGACAGGGCATAGGCCATCTCCGTCGGCAGCGTCAGCGGCGTGCCGGTGACGGCGGCCGTTTCCGGCGCGGCCGCGGCGTGGCCCGCGCCCGGCTCCAGGTGGAGCAGCAGGCTGTCATAGTTGTAGGCCGTCCAGAGGATCACGGTGCTGCCGTCGGCGACGGTATAGGCGATGGGGCGGATCTCTCCGGTCTGGGCATCGTAGACGGTGGGTTTCCATTCGCCCGCCAGCCGGATGGTGACGGTGCGGCTGGCAACGGAATCCTTGTCGGCGGGGGTGCGTCCCCGGGACAGGAACAGCCAGCGGGTGTCTCCGTCCTGCCGCAGCTGATACAGCAGGTCGTCCGGGCGGGAGCCGTCCTCCAGCCGCAGCTCCACCAGCCGCCCTCCGGCGGCGGCCTCCAGCACCGCCTCCCGCTCGGCCGGCACACAGACGCTCTGTGCCGCCAGCTTGGCACCCCGGTCGTCGGGGACGGCATCGGTGAGGGTGGGGGCATCCCCGGCGAAGATCAGCGTGCCGCCGGCCGCCCGGAACGCCTCCAGCCGCTCCAGCGTGGTGCTGCGCAGGGTCTCGCAGCCGGGGACGATGACCACATCATAGGCCATCTGCCCCACTTGTAGGGGAGCGCCGCCCGCGGCGCACTGCTCCGGCAGCAGGGATTCGCTGATGAAATCAAAATCCAGCGACCCGAACAGCAGCCATTCGGTCAGATCCCGGAATTCGCGCTCCAGCTTTTCCCGCGCGGCCGCGGTCTGGTCGACGGGCCCCCAGTGGAGCCAGTAGCTTTCCACCGGGTGGATGACGCCGATGTGTACCACCGGCTTGCCCCGGGTCAGGGCGGTGTTCAGCCGGGCAAAATAGTCCTCGATGCGGGGGTATTCCCGCCACCAGGGGGACTGGTAGCTGATGGAGGCGGGGTAGTCCCGCTTGGCCTCGCCCGCCATGGAGACCCAGGACAGGTGGGGCACCCGCAGGGTCACCCCCAGCGCCGCCTGCCAGTCGCCGTGGAGCTTATGTCCCCGGAAATCGAAATCCCAGTTGGTCACGCCGTACAGCTCGCTGGTCATGCCCTCGCAGCCGTATTGATGCACCGCCGACTGGGCCTGCTTGGCGGTGGTGTATTCCATCTCGCCGCACAGCATATCAATGCCCGGCAGGTCGAATGCCCGATAGGCGCGCATGGTCTCGCCCAGGGAGCCGGTTTGGCTATGGAGGGTCGGCTCCTGCATCATGTGGCCGGTGAGCGCCAGCCCGTGGCCGCGGCACCAGGCGCCGCAGTTGTCGGCGAAGGCCTCGGTGAACCGCTCGCAGATGTGGTCATGGTAATGATACCGCACTCGGGAGGGCTGCCCGTCCGCCCGGTCCCAGATCAGCTCCGGGATGCCGGCCAGCAGATCCTCGCCGTCGTAGGCGGCGGCAAAGGTCTCCGGCAGATCGTCCGTCCAGGGCAGGGTCACGTCCGTCTTGTCGGTGGCGCGGTTCAGGGCGGATTTTTCAGTGAACTGTGGCTCGTCGGTGAAGATGGAGGGAACCGCCTTGCCGAAATCCTCCGCTACGGTGCGGTTGTAGCTTTCATAGGTGATGTCGATGAACCGGTCCATGGCCTTTTTGTCCAGGGTGTTCACGTAGGTCTGGTTGTTGAACCAGCCGCTCTCGGTGTGCAGCTCCAGATAGGCGTACCATTTCTCGTGGGCGGCCGGCTCCTGCTCGCCGATGGTGCGGCAGCCGATGAGCCGCCCTTCCGCGTCCAGCTCCACGTCAAAGCAGGCAAGCAGCCGTCCGTTTTCCGCCCGTCCGGCGCGGGCGGCGGAGGTCTGCTCCGCCAGCACCTTGCCGCTGGCGGCATAGGGGGTGGGGGTGAAGAGCAGATACCGGGCGCGGTATTGCTTATCCCTTGTCACCAGCCCGCCGGCGGCTCCGGAGGGCCACCGATCCTCGTCGTAGAGATAGGCCAGCTTATGCTCCGCCTTCGCCTTGTCCACGCAGGCGCGGATCAGATGCAGAAACTCGTCGCTGAGATACCGGGTCGCCATACCGGTGCGCACGTGCATATGTGCGCCGCCGAAGCCCATCTGATACAGGATGTCCAGCTGCCGCAGCAGCTCATCCTCCTCCAGCTTGCAGTTCCACGCCCAGAAGGGCGCGCCACGGTATTCCGCCGTGGGCTTGCGGAACAGCTCCGGGTCCAGCCTGGGCGCATCTTTTTTGGTGTATAACATGAAATGTAATTCCCCTTTTCTCCGCCGAATCTGCGGCGATATTTGCAGGGAAATCATACCATAATATCGGCAAAAAGAAAAGAGGAATTTTGCGTGTTTTTGCTGGATTTTTGTCCGGTCGGGTGCTGTCCGCATCGGGCTGCGCCGGAAAATCGGCGGCGTGGGTGGGCTCTGTTCGCCGGAAATGCAAAAAAACTTCAAAATTTCTCTTGCATTTGTCCGTGTTTCGGTGTATAATAAGCCAGTGCTTTTGGGGCACAGATATATCCGCCCGTGGCGAAGCTGGATATCGCAGTGGATTCCGATTCCAAAGGCCGGGGGTTCGAATCCCTCCGGGCGG
>CAKUAQ010000001.1 GCA_934636435.1 uncultured Eubacteriales bacterium | reverse complement strand
GTACTGATAGCTCCACACACCATTGGGGTTCGCTTCTGTGGAGTATTCCTCATACGCATTGTAGCCGGGCAGCTCCTGCGTATCATTTCCGGCCAATACCTGTGGAGTTATGGATCCCAACACCGCTGTCATGACCGTGATCATGGCCAGAAATAAAACCGTCAATTGCTTCCTTTTCTTCATATGGGTTTGCTCCTTTCACGCCATTTTAGTAAATATTTACCACGATATCTTGCGATTTGCTGATTAAAGTTTACACCTTTTCCTCTGCATTGTCAATATGCCTTAGAAAAATTTTATAAAAGCTTCCGAATTAGGCTTATTTATCATTCGATGATAAAGATTTACCTTCGATTTGTAAATTATTTACGCAACTTCGTTATATATTACCCCGCTTTTTCTTACCCTTGCTTTTTTTCTTCCCCGTGTTATAATATTAACGTAATCTTTGCCCATAACTTTCCACTTTACTTTTAGGAGGATTCACTTTGGCTACCAAGCGAGATATTGCGTTGCTTGCCGGTGTTTCACCGGCAACCGTTTCCAATTTTTATAACAGCCGCGGCAAAATGAGCATTGATACACAGCAGCGGATCATTGACGCCGCCAATGCATTGAATTTTCCGCTTCCGGTCTCTAAGGAACATTCCAAAATAACGTTTTTAGTTGTGGATGATCTGCTCAATCCACACTACTACAATATTCTTCAAGGCATGAATTCCGTCGCGTGTAAGTATAACATTCCCGTTTCCATGATTCTGTTATGGGACGACGTAGATGCTTTTTGTTCTATGTTGATTGCCAATCAGGTTCACGCCGTTTATTTTGCAACTTTTATGCACCGTATTAACGAATCACACATTAGCCGTCTCCGCTCCAATGGGATATGTGTTCACTTTTCATGGGATAACTTCACAATCGACTTTGATTCTCTGATAAACCAGGCGATAAGATACCTGGCAGACTTAGGTCATAAACGCATTTCCTATCTAAGCGGGCTGTCAATAAACGATACCAGTAATACCCGTTATCATTCTTATTTGAAAGCTATGGAAGAAAATCATCTTCCTTTGGATAAGGAATTGATAATCGATGGAATTTTTCCGTATTTTACAGATACCAAGAGCGGGTATTGGGCCCTCAAAACTTTCTTGGGAAAGAAAATAGATTTTACAGCCATTATTGCATTGAATGATCTTCTGGCAATCGGAGCTATGAATGCTTTAAGGGAAAGCGGCTTATCGATTCCGCAGGATGTTTCTGTGATTGGCTGCGATGACATTATGGTAGCTGAATTTATGAATCCTCCGCTTACAACGTTGCGCTTTTCAGCGAAAGATATCGGAATCCGGACAATGTATTCCATTATCCAGCAAGAAGGGAAACCGGCAAACAATTCTCCCGTAATTTTACAGACAGAACTGATCATCCGGAAATCTACAGGCAAAGCACCGAAAAGCGAGAACGATAAGCAGTCCTGAGTAGCGAAAGGCTCTAACCCTCATTTTTCTGGGTCAGAGCCCTTTTTCCTTCGGAATTTGGGATTCGTGCTTTTTCGTCGGTTGATTGTAAAATGAAGTTGGACACTTAAAGAAAAAATCCATAGTGATATACCCGCATGATATAATCGAAAACGGTACCGCCGATTATCTTCTTGTCTTATCTCGGTGTCCCTGCACCATTTATACCGTGCTATACTGTCCACAGCAACAACCGTCTTATTTCCAAAAACCGCTCATCGGAAAGGAACCCCGCTATGTACCGCTATAACACATATACCGATCTGACCTTTCCCTCCGGTCTGCATAGTCACTGCGAGATCATCGCCGTATCTCAGGGAGAGATGACAGTCATGGCCAACGCGGAGCCGGTCTCTCTCAAAGAAGGCGAAGGCGTGTTCCTGCCCGGCTATGTCATTCACAGCTTTTTCACCCCTGAGCATTCCCGGTGTCATGTCTGGGAATACGACCCGTCTTTTATCCGGGAAAAGCTGTCCGCCAATATTCAGACCTTTTGCTTCTCCGCCGAGGCTCTTGCGCTGTTTGACAAACGCAGAAACGACACGGACCTCTATGCAAAAAAATCCGAGCTCTACTATCTTGCATCCTGCATCTGCTCCGATACCGCCGAGGTTTATACGCTGAAAAGCGACGATATTATCGGTAAGACCTGCTATTATATTGCCGAACACTTTCAGGAAGAAATCACGCTCACGGAAGTAGCCGCTTACGCCGGCGTCAGCCCCGCCTACCTGAGCCGTACATTCAAAAGCAGCGTCGGGCTCTCTTTCTCCGCCTGTCTCGCCTGTACCCGCATCGACCATGCGATGAACCAGCTGAAATACGGAAATGCGTCCGTAACCGACATCGCCCTGTTCAGCGGATTCGGTACCCTACGCAACTTTAATCGGTTTTTTAAGCGCATAACCGGCTGCACCCCTTCGGAATACCGCAAAAGGCAATAAGTCCGATTTGTGACAAAATGTGTCTTGCTTTCCGCCCGTCCGCAGTATACAATGGCGGCGATCCATTGAAGTACACGGGAGCGGTTTATATGAAAGATGCACTGCAATTCGACTTATTGAAAGACCCGCCTGTCAAAATCCTGCTGTCCATTTGCGTTCCGCTGGCTCTGGTGAGCATTCTTTCCTGCTTTACCGGTTCCATTACCAATATTCTTTACAGTCGGTATGCCGGAGAATACTTTGCCGTCGCCGGTCTGATCAGCACCGTCACCGCCTCTCTATCCATGGTGATGGGCGGCGTGATCTCCGCAGCATGGATCAAAACAGCCGTTTATTACAAAAATCAAATGCTGCATTCCTGCAGCTTTTTCGCCAATGCGCTGTATTCCATCCTGCTCACCGATCTCATTCTGATTGCCCTATGCCTGCTTTTCAAGAGGCAGATATTCCATCTGTTTCACGTACCGAACGAGCTGTATGCGACTGTAAGTCTCTATTATACCGTCAGCATTTGCTCCTGTATTTTTACCTCCGTTGCTGCTTTCCTTATCTATTGTATCAACGGTGTCGGCTCGGTCCTCGAAATCCTCATCGGAAACGCCATAAGCTCCTGCGGCACAGCGCTGGCTGCCGCACTCCTGCTCCGCCTGTTTGATGCCGGCATCGCCGGAGCGGCACTGGTTACACCGGTATGCGCTCTGGCGGTCATTGCCTACGGGACAATTCTGCTCCGTAAAAAGGGGATCCCGCTGCGTTTGCATGCCGATAACTGGAAACCGGATCTGCGGATGATCGGCGGCATATTAAAAGTCGGATTTCTGATAGGTGCTCAATGCCTTCTCTGTCAGATCGGGGACATTTGCATCGGTCTCCAGACCAACCGGCTTCTATCGCTTGAATACATTTCCGTTCTATCCGTCACCGTTCCGTTGACCGCTGTATTCTCCAGCTTTTCCTCCGCCGTGAACGCATTTGTCCCCATCAACTACCGAATGGGTCATATGGAGCGGGTGCGGAACTTTATGCATACACTGATCGTCGTTGCGATACTGTATGCGCTGCTGTGTACCGCACTCTATGCCTTGCTCGGAAACTGGTATTATGCGACGTTGTTTGAAAGTGCTGAAGCAGTCGTTTTGGGCGCATCCTACTGGAAGATTTACGGACTCGGTATGGTTCCGCTTGCCGTAATATTCGTATTGCGGTTCTTTTTGGACAGCATCGGCTATAACAAACCGGCGTTTCTAACCGGTATCTTTCAGATGGGCGGCGCTCTGGTCGGCGCCTATGTGCTCATTCCCCTGTGCGGTAATACCGGGCGTTCCCTGTCAACCGTGTTGGCGTATTCTGTTGCCGCGCTATATTTGGTCGCGGCCTATTGGGCTGTGAGCAGAAAACTATGTATAACAAATCCTGATTAGGTCCTCTGCATTCCGTGCGCCCGGCAGGAAGGCACAGTACACACAGAACCGACACAGCTGTAATGAACAGCCCCCATTTGTTAGAAATGTCTAACAAATGGGGGATTTTTATGCTCAAGGGAGTACCCAACAAACGGTACACCCCGGAATTCAAGAAGTCGGTCGCGGAAACTATGCAAAAAGAAAAATTGAGCTGCCGCGAAGCAGCGAGACGGTTTGAAGTAAGCAGTGACATTCGGATCAGAGACTGAGAACGAATCTATCTGACCGAAAGTCCGGAAGGGTTAGCCATCGAACGGCGCGGACGCGGGAGTAAGGGGCGTCCGCCGAAGCAGCTGCCGAAGGAGGTTGAAGAAGATCTGCCGGCAGAGCATGAGCCGCAAGTGAAACTGTCCGGACAACGCAGTGGTCGAAAACTTCTTTGGCTTACTCAAGAGCGAGCTGCTGTATTTGCAGAATTTCAATCCATGGAACACTTCAAGCAGGAGCTGATCGAATATCCGGATTATTACAACAATCGCAGGATCAAGGCAAAGCTTAAGGGCTTGCCGCCTGCAATTCACAGACAGCAAGCCCTTTCGGCTGCTTACACAATTGTTGCTGAAATTCTTTTTCCATCTTTTTGGGGTCACTTCAAACCGTTGCCAGCGGGGAGTTGTATAATCTCCGTTCATGATACACATCCCATTGTATAACCGGCACATCCACCGGGTCCGCGCCGGAATCCCTGGCTATGACATCGACATCCGGCCGTGCCGCCGGAACCGCCGCAGCCGCGGCCGATGGCGAAAGGAGTATACATCACCGGATCGCTGTACCGACAAACTGCCCGGCGCAGCTTGCGAGATTGCGGTTGGTGCCGTTCAGTCTTTTTTTGTAGCTTGCAAGAAGCTAAAAGTGGAACCATAGGAGCCGCCGTTAAAGGGGCGCACCAGAATGCCGCTGTCCCCGGCGGCCACGCCGTAATAGCGGGTGGTGAAGCTCAGCGGCAGTGTGGGACACTCCTGCCGCAGCACCTGCTCGGCGGCCTCCAGCGCCGCCCGGCCGCCCCGGAGCGCCGCATCCAACGCCCGGTCAAAGGCGGCGGAGGTATAGCCGCTGTAATTGCCCGCCGCTGTGGTGCGGTAGGCCCGGAGATTCTCGCTGCCGGACAGGCCGTCAGCGGTCACAGGTACGATGGCGACTTGATATTTCCCGCTTTTCAGCCGGGTCAGCAGCTGATCCTCCGGCACCAACGTCAAGGTACACCGGAGATGAAGATTTTTCTGCCAGGACTGGATCACATACCGCGCCAGATTGGCGCCGGTCTCCTCCTCGGAGGCGAGCACCGTCAGCGACGGCATGGCGGGGCTTTTATCCTCCGGATACAGTGCCGCCAGACCCGCCCCCAGTTCCGACTGCGCCTGCGCTGCATCGGTGACAAATGCCGGGGCCTCCCCCTCCCGCCGGTAAACCTCTCCGTTTTCGGTGACGGCGGCGGGAGCAACATAGCCGGTGGCGGGCGTCTCCCCCGCCGTGCGCAGATATTCGTATACCGTATCCCATTCGATCGCATCCCGCAGAGCCTGCCGGACGGACGCATGGGAGAGCACTTCCTCCCGGTTGTTGAACCAGAGACTGCGCACGGTATCCTCCAGCGCCACCACCTGCACCCCGGCGGCGTTCGCCTCCTCCACATCGGCCGGAGCCAGCGCCACCGCATCCATGGTGCCCTGCCGCAGCGCCTCCACCGTGGAATCGCCGCCGATCACCATACGCACCGCCGCCGGCAGCACCGACGCGGCGTCATGGTAGTGCTCATGCTTATTCAGCAGCAGGGAATCCCCGTGATTCCACGCCTGGAGCCGGAACGGGCCGTTGGAGATCAGATACTGCTTCTCCAATCCGTACCGTCCGGCCGTGAGCTTGAAAAATTCCCGGTTGCAAGGCATAAACGGGGTTGTCGCCAACCGCGCGGGGAAGGCCTCATCCGGCTGCTCCAGGGTGATGATCAGGGTGGATTCGTCCCGCGCCTCGACCCCCAGCGTGGCGGCGCTTTTACGCCCCGCCAGAATGTCTGCCGCTCCCCGGATGCCGGACAGCTCCGCCGCCAGCGCCGAGCCGGTCTGCGGGTCGATGGAGCGCTGCATCCCGAATACAAAATCATCCGCCGTTACCATCACCGGGTCCTCGAACCCGGTGGTCTCCCCTTTGCGGCTCATGGTGCTCCAGTAGGATTCCCGCAGGGTGAAGGTATAGGTCAGCCCATCGTCGGACACTGTCCAGTCGGCCGCACCGGGGATGACCTGCCCCGCCGCATCCAGCCGGGTCAGTCCCTCAAACAGAGCGGCGATCACCGTCACCGAGGCCGGGTCGGTGGACACCTGGGGGTCCAGCTGCTTCGGCTCCGCCGCCAGCGGAAATCGGAATCCCTTGCCGGAACCGTCGTCGCCGCAGCCCCACAGCCCGCCGCAAAGCAGGCATACGATCAAAAAAAGTGCCGCCGTGCGTCGCATACTGCATCATCCTTTTCCTTTTAGAAAGCATGACAACCGGGAATGAGGCCCGTATACCGCGTCCCATTCCCGGTTGACCCTTTTTATTCTTCTGTCCGGGGGCCGAAATGACTCTCGATCATCCGGCTGCAGCCCGGAGGCGAATACACCCAATCCGTCACCGGCCCTTCGGTGATGAAATACCGGGGCGGCTGCGGCTCGGCCGGGCCGTCCTGCGCATCGATAAGCGCCAGCTTAATCTTCAGCTTCTCCGGCAGCAGGCTCTTGATATACACCGCCGCCTGCTGACCGACCCGCACACCCTCGCGCGGCTCCGCCAGACCCGCCAAATTGGGGGTCAGCTCTACGAAAATGCCGTAGGGCTCCACCGACCGGACGATGCCGGCAATGGTTTCGCCCGCCTCGAACAGGGCGGCGTTTTCCTCCCAAGTACCCAACAGCTCCCGGTGAGACAGGCAGATGCGCCCGTTATCCAGCGAGGATACCACCCCCAGAATGTCCATTCCGGTGGTGAACCGATCCTTCGGATGGGAGATACGGCTGACGGAAATATCGGCGATGGGCAGCAGCGCCGGCAAGCCGCACCCGATATCGCAGAATGCGCCGAAGGTCTCCAGCCGAGTGATCCGCGCCGGGATCACATCTCCCGGCTGCAGCTGGTCGACGAATTCCTCCCGGCAGCGCTCCTGAGCGATGCGGCGGGACAGAATCGGTCGGCACCCCTGCTCCGTCTGCTCAAAACCGATCACAACAAAACTTACCGCTTTATTCACCCGGGTGATCAGCACAATGTCCTTGGTCACGCCCTCGGCGATCCCGGCGGCTCCCTCGATATGCGGGATGATGCCCTCGCCGAACGGGAACTGCACATACAGGTTGTGATCCACATCACAGCGCACGGCGCGCCCCTCCAGCAGCCTTCCCTCCGCCTGAGCCTGCATCAGCGCGGTTATGGATGCTGTTGCCGCCTGATTTTCCGGCGTGTGCAGCAACATCCCTTCCGGAAGATATCTGTTCTTGTACTCCATACCCATAGCATTCCTTTCCTTCACATTTTTGTTTCATTTATATGCATCTGTTTTTCCGAATATGTGCGATCAATGCCCCAGCAGCGCCCCCAGCAGACCGTAGGACACCGCCGCCATAATGACGGTGGCGATGAGAATGCCCAACAGGATGGCGGGCAGCGCTTTTTTCACCGGGATACCCAGCAGCGCCGCAATGAGCGCTCCCGTCCAGGCACCGGTGCCCGGCAGCGGGACCCCCACAAACAGCGCCAGCCCCCAGAAATAGCCCTTTTCGATCTTATCGCTTTTGCTCATGGCCTTTTTCTCAATCTTCTCCACCAGCGGCCGGAACAGCTTTGTCTTTTTCATCGCCGTAAAAATGGGGGTGATGAACAGCAGGATGAACGGCACCGGGATCACGTTCCCGAGGATGCACAGCGGCACCGCCTTGAGAATGCTCACATGCAGAAGCGATGCGGCCAGCAGCCCGCCCCGCAGCTCCAGCAGCGGCACCATGGAGATGATCAGCGCCACCAGCTCGCCGGACAGCCCGTGCAGCACGCCCATGAACCATTCAACCAATCCTGTCATTTGTTTCATCCTCTTTTCTGTTCGGCGGACTTTTTCCATCCGGCACAGCGCAAAGCATACCGTACTCCATTATCATTTTACCACACCCTTCCGAAAATTTCTACTGTTTATCTACGAATAATTGTAAAAAAATTGTGACATTCTGCGGAGCGTAAGACCCGCCCTCCGTTTTTTCTTTGTCGGATCAACCGCTTTTCAGTATACCAGAGCGGCGGTGTCGGATTCTGCCATAATCGCGGCATCGGCCGGCCGATTTTGCCTTGCGCCCGACAAGAATAGACAAATCTATACCCTTTTTATCCATCTATACAAATCATTTTCTTCTGTTCCGTGCTATGATTGTATCAGAATGTAATAGATTCAGCAGAGCAGTAGAGGAGTCGCACCGTTATGAAGATCCTGCATGAAAAAGACTACGATGCCATGAGCGCCCGCGCCGCCGCGCTGTTGGCCGCTCAGGTGATCCTGAAACCCGTTTGTGTGCTGGGACTGGCCACCGGCTCCTCGCCGGTGGGAATGTACCGGCAGCTGGCGGAGCAATACCGGCAGGGGATGCTGGATTTTTCCGCCGTCACCTCCGTCAATCTGGATGAATACTGCGGGCTGTCCCCGGAGGATCCCCAGAGCTACCGCTATTTTATGGAGGAGAACCTGTTCCGGCACATCAATATCCGCCGGGAAAACACCTTTGTCCCCGACGGGCTGGCCCCGAATCACGCTGCCGTGTGCGCCGCCTATGACGCCCGCATTGCGGCGCTGGGCGGCATCGATCTGCAGGTGCTGGGCATCGGCAACAACGGCCATATCGGCTTCAACGAGCCGGATGACCACTTCACCGTGGGTACCCATGTGGTGGCGCTGAAGGAGTCCACCATTCAGGCCAACGCCCGGTTCTTTGAGGATATCTCCCAGGTGCCCACCCACGCGATCACCATGGGCATGGGCGCCATCCTGCAGGCGAAACGGATCCTCCTGCTGGCGGGGGCGGAAAAGGCTGCCATCGTCCGGCAGGCGATGGAGGGACCGGTGACCCCCCGGGTGCCCGCCTCTCTGTTGCAGCTGCATCCGGACGTGACTATCGTACAGGCCGACGCATGATCGGGAATATAACGGAGCCGCCGCCCGATACCGGGCGGCGGTTCTTCTGCTTGTTATGGAAAATTAGCGGCTCACGCCTGCACCCGATAGAACCACAGCTTGGCGGTGCGGGACCTATCCACCGTCACCGGTAAGCCCTGCTCCAGCAGAGCTTTGCCGTCCAGCACCGCCGCAGCGGCATCGTCGGCGTCGGTGAAGACATATTGCCGCTCCGGCTCCAGCCCCCGCAGCGGGAATTGCGCCGCCGTGAACGGAGTGCGGTCATGAGCGAACACCTGCACGATCCCGCTTTGCTGCTCCGGGCAATGATACTGCACCCCGTTCCAGCCGCAGGGGTCGTCGTTGGGGGTGGTGAGGGGATACAGGTCGCCGCTGAGATAGGGACGCACCCGAAGATATTCCGCCCCATAGCGCCGGAACCAGTCCAGCTGCTCCGGCGGGTTGCGCAGGGCATTCCGCAGAAAGCGAACGGCTATTCCCGGTGCATAGGCGCTGCGGAACCGGTAGACATCCCCATCCAGCTCACGTCCGGTGCCGGTGCCGGAATAGGGCATCCACGCCCCAAAGAAGCAGCCATGGGTCTGCGCCGTCTCAGGAGGATAATTTTCCAGACAGTACATATCGCTGCGCCACAGCGGCACCGAACGGCGCAGCGTTTCCACGTCGATCCGCCGCCCACCGCTGGCACAGTTATCAATCAACAGATGGGGGAACCGCTCCAGCAGCGCATCCCGTATTTCCGACAGGATACCGCTGGGGGCTGCGCCGGTATGCTCGAACCATGTGACCCATTCATAGGCATCAAAGCCCGCCAGCCGCCGCGCCACATTGGTCACGGTCAGCCCGTCCGGGAGCCGATACACGGTGGTCAGAGTATCGCCGCTTTCCGTCACCTCCACCGCTTTCTCCCAGTCCGCCAGAGGCTTGCCGTCGTACAAGAACGAAAAACGCGGGGTGTTACGCAAAAACTCCATAGATTTTTCTCCCTTGTTCACATAAATAAGCCTGTGCCGACAACACACAGCCCGATGCCGATCCACATTTTCCCCGAAACCCGCTCCCGGAAGAAAATCCATCCTGCCGCCACGGTCAGCAGAATGCTGCCGCCGGTGACCATCGGATACACCACCGTCGCCGGCGGGGCGGCGGCCGCCATCAGCTGACACAGATACGACCCGCCGCCCAGCAGAGCCGAAACGGCGATCCATCCGATACCGGAAGGCTTCAGCGGCACCGGCGCCATCGGCTTCCCGGCGGACGGGCGGCGCAGCCCCGACGCCAGCAGCACCACGGTGCTGAAAACCGCCTTAAAACAACTGTTCAGCACCAGAAAGCTCACCGCCGGCACCCCGCCGGGATGCACCTGATGCTCCTTGGAGACCACGCTGACAAAGCCATTGAGCAGAAACACCAGCCCGCACAGCCACAGCTGCCGCCGATTGGCGCATTTGCCGCCCCCGTGGGTGATCCACACGGAAACCAGAATGAGCAGCAGCCCCAGAATCCCCCGCCAGGACACCGATTCCCCCAGAAACAGCAGCCCCCAGACATACGGCACCGTCATACCGCCGCACATCAGAAAGACCGTATACAGCGCCACACTGTCCCGCCGCAGAATCTGAAAGCCCACCAGCGTATAGCCGACACCCAGCGCCGCCGCTGCCGCCGCCATAGCCACCGAATACGGAGACACCTCCACCCGAAACCCGTTCCCCGCCCAGAAAGCCACCGCCGTAAACAGCCCCAGCAGCAGATTGAACCATAGTCCCGCCGCCATAGCGGCACCCGCCTGCCGCTGATACGCCTTTGTCGCCGCAAAATTCAGCGCCAGCAAGCCGTCGGCAAGCAGCAGCAATAAATAGTATTGCACACAAACCGCATCCTTTCGCGGACACTATAGCACAAAAAACGGAATACTTCTATAGACAAGTCGGCAGAAAATATGCTATAATCACCACGCAAATCAGGGAAGGGGGGTCTGTCCGTGAGCCGACGCCGGCGATTGTCCTTTGATGCCATCCAGCCCTTTTGGATGCAGGTTTCCTACAGCGAGCTGTATGCCCAGTCCAAGGAAAACGTCCGGGAGCATCATATCCACCCGGAATGTGAGATCTACATAAACCTGACCGGCGACGTGGATTTTATGGTGGAAAACCGCCTGTATCCGGTATCGCCGGGGGATGTGATCCTCACCCGCCCGTATGAATATCACCACTGTGTTTACCGCAGCAACGCCCTGCACAAGCATTTCTGGATCCTGTTTTCCTGCGAGGGGAACGAGGCGCTGCTGGATCTGTTTTTCCGCCGAAGGGCGGGAGAAAACAATCGCCTCGTCCTGCCGCCTGCCGCCGCAGCCGAGCTGCTGGAGGTATGCCGGCAGCTAATGGAGAACGGCACATCCTATCCGTTGTTTTTCCGGATGCTCGGCCTGCTGCAAGCGGGGGCGGCCTCCGCCCCCACCACCGTACCGCTGCCCGCCGATGTGGCGCGGACGCTGGAGACCATCCATACCCGATTGGATACGCCTCTGTCCATCGCCGCTCTGGCCCGGCAGGCACACGTCAGCCTGAATACGCTGGAGCGGCATTTTAAGGCATCCATCGGAATGACCCCACAGGCGTATCTGCGCCAAAAACGGCTGGCGCGGGCGGCGGAGCTGCTGGCGCAAGGGCATTCCGTAGGCGATGCCTGCGCACAGAGCGGATTCCCGGACTATGCCCATTTCATCGCCCTGTTCCGACAGCATTTCGGCATATCCCCGCTGCGCTATCAGCGGCAGCGCCGCAGTTCCGTACCCTCCGCGGTACCGGACATAATTTCCGCCAGACAAGCATAGCTTGGAATCGGGCAGAAGCCTATATTTAATTGACAAATTCCGACACATTGGGTATAATGGCAACGCATACGGCCTGCATAGGCCGATAGTAAGGAGATAACCGACTATGACATTGAATCAATGCGCCGTGGGGCACAGTGTCCGTATCACCGCCGTAAGCGGGAGCGGCGCGCTGCGCTGCCGGCTGCTGGACATGGGGCTGATCCCCGGCACCGCCGTCACTGTGGTCAAGGTTGCACCTATGGGCGACCCCATCGAGCTGCGTCTGCGGGGATATGAACTAACCCTGCGCAAAGAGGATGCAGCCATGATCGAAACAGAGGAGGCGTAATACATGGTTTTTGCTCTGGTCGGCAATCAGAATTGCGGCAAGACCACCCTGTTCAACGCCCTGACCGGCTCCAATCAACACGTGGGTAACTTCCCCGGCGTGACGGTGGATCAGAAATCCGGCGACCTGCGGGGGGCCAAGGGCTGCTCCGTGGTGGATCTGCCGGGTATCTATTCCATCCGCCCCTATTCCATCGAAGAACGGGTAACCCGGGATTTTATCTTTAACCAGCACCCCGACGGCATCATCAACATTGTCGATGCCACCAACCCGGAACGCAACCTGTATCTGACCCTCCAGCTGTTGGAGCTGCGGCTGCCTATGGTGCTGGTGCTGAATATGATGGACGAGGTGCGGGGCAACGGCGGCAGCATCGACGTAGCGGGTCTGGAGCAGGCGCTGGGGGTGCCGGTCATCCCAGTCAGCGCCGCCAAGAACGAGGGCGTCGCCGAGGTGGTGGATAAAATTGTGGAGGTCTCCCGCCATAAGCAGACACCCCGGGTACAGGATTTCTGTCCGGCGGGACCGGTGCATCGATGTATCCACGCCGTTTCCCACATCATTGAGGATCACGCCGACCGGCTGGGCATTTCCGCCCGGTTCTGCGCCACCAAGGTGATCGAGGAGGACCCGGAGTTTATCGAAAAACTCCAGCTGGATCAGAATGAATATGAGCTGATCGAGCATAGCGTCGTGGAAATGGAAACCGAGCGGGGACTGGACCGCAACGCGGCGCTGGCGGATATGCGATATAATTACATCGAGCGGGTGTGCGCCCGGTGCGTCACCCGGGGACAGGAGAGCCGGGAGCACCGCCGCAGTGTACAGATCGACCGTGTGCTGACCAACCGGTATCTGGCGCTGCCGCTGTTCATCCTCATTATGCTGACGGTATTCTGGCTCACCTTTAATGTGATCGGTGCCGCTCTGAGCAATCTGCTGTCCATGGGCATCGATGCCCTCACCGGGGTAGTGGACCGGGGGCTGACCGTCTGGGGGATCAACCCGGTGGTGCACAGCCTGATCATCGACGGTATTTTCGCCGGTGTGGGCAGCGTGCTGGGATTCCTGCCCATCATCGTGGTGCTGTTCTTCTTCCTGTCGGTGCTGGAGGATACCGGATATATGGCGCGGGTGGCATTCGTCATGGACACCCTGCTGCGGCGCATCGGGCTGTCCGGGCGCAGCTTCGTACCCATGCTCATCGGCTTCGGCTGCACCGTCCCGGCAGTGATGGCCAGCCGCACCCTGCCCTCCGAGCGGGATCGCACCATGACCATCCTGCTGACCCCCTTTATGAGCTGCTCGGCGAAGATCCCCATCTACACCGTGTTCACCGCCGCCTTTTTCCCGCGGCATCGGCCGCTGGTGATGATCGGGCTGTACGTGGGCGGCATGGCGGTGGGCATACTGGCGGCGCTGTTCTTCAAATCCTCCGTGCTGCGGGGCAAGCCTGCTCCCTTTGTGATGGAGCTGCCCAACTACCGGCTGCCCTCCGCCCGCAGCGTGCTGCTGCTCATGTGGGAGAAGGCCCGGGATTTCCTGCAAAAGGCTTTCACCATCATTTTCCTTGCCACGGTCATCATCTGGTTCCTGCAATCCTTTGATCTGCGGCTCAATCCCGTCGCCGACAGCGCCGACAGTCTGCTGGCCTCCATCGGCCGTTGGATCGCGCCGGTGTTCCGGCCGCTGGGCTTCAGCGATTGGCGGGTGGCGACAGCCCTCATCACCGGCTTCACCGCCAAGGAGGCGGTGGTCAGCACGCTGGGCGTGCTGATGGGCACCGGCACCGCTGCGCTGGGCGGGGCGCTCACCGGACTGTTCACCCCTGCCGCGGCGCTGAGCTTTCTCACCTTTACGCTGCTCTATACCCCCTGCGTGGCAGCAGTGGCCGCCATCCGCCGGGAGCTGCGCTCCACGGTGAAAACGCTGGGTGTGGTGGTGTTTCAATGCGTGGTGGCCTGGGTGGCCGCCGGGGCGGTGTATATGATCGCCGGATGGCTGTGACGGGAGGTGCACTGTATGGGTCTGGGAGACTACATACTGCTGGCGGCAATAGGGGCGGCCGTGACCGCCGCCCTGGTGCGGCTGTGGCGGCAGCACCGCCGGGGCGGTTGCTGCTACGGATGCAAAAGTTGCTCCGATTGCCGCAAAAAGCGGAAAACCACTTGACATTAGGGGCACCCCATAGTATGCTGACCGTGCATATTGCGGAGTGCCCATTTATGTTGTGTAAAAGGAGATGACTTCTCGTGAAGATCACCGTAAATCCTTCGGCCATCATCGGAAAGATCAAGCCCTTTCACGCCATCAACAACGCCCCTTTGCTGGGAACCTCCGACCAGCTGTTTCACTATCTGGGCGAAGCCGGTATCCCCTATTCCCGCCTGCACGATACTGGCGGCGCATACGGCGGTTTCCGGTTCGTGGATATCGCCAATATTTTTCGGGATTGGAATGCCGATCCCTCCGACCCTGCCGCCTATGATTTTGCTTTCACCGACTGGCTGCTGGAAAAGCTGACGGAGCAAGGGGTCGAGCCCTTTTTCCGTCTGGGCGCCACCATCGAAAATGCCCACTATATCCGAGCGTACCGCATCTTTCCGCCCGTCGACAATCGGAAATGGGCGCAGATCTGCGCCGGCATCATCCGCCACTACAACCACGGCTGGGCTGACGGCTACCGCTATCACATCCGCTACTGGGAAATTTGGAACGAGCCGGACAACGAGCCGGAAATACGGGACAACCCCATGTGGAAAGGAACCAGGGAGCAGTATTTCGCTCTGTACGAGACCGCCGCCAACTACCTGAAAGAGCAGTTCCCCGACATTAAGATCGGCGGTTACGGCTCCTGCGGCTTTTATGCCCTGAACGACGCCTTTCAGGCCAACGCCAATTCCTCTCCCCGCACCGATTACTTTATCACCTTTTTTCAGGAATTTCTTGACTATATTGCCGCGCCGGAGCATACGGCACCGCTGGATTTCTTCTCCTGGCACAGTTATGCCGACAGCCGCAGCAACGCCCGGTATGCCGCCTATGTGCGCCGGGAGCTGGATCGGCGCGGGCTGACCGCCACGGAGAGCATCCTCGATGAATGGAATCCGGGCATCCAACGGCGGGGCACCGAGGAGGACGCCTGCTTCATTGCCGATATGCTGCTGCGGCTGCACAACAGCCCGCTGGATATGCTGATGTATTACGACGGGCAGGTGCATGGCTCCTATCAGGGGCTGTTTGACCCGGTGCGGCTGACAGTATTCCCGGCGTATTACGCCCTGCAGGCGTTCGGCGAGCTGTATGCGCTGGGCGGCCGGGTGACAGCCGAAGCCGACGGAGAGCTGCCGCTGCTGGCCGCCGCAGACCCCGATGAGGCCCTCGGAAAGCTGCTGATCGTCAATACGGGGGACATCCCCATCCCCATAGAGCCGTGTCTGCCCGCCGGATGGCGGATCACCCGTTTCCGGCTGCTGAACGGCGGGGGCGGCCTGACGGACACCCCCATGGACTCACCGGATCGGCTGACTCTCCCCGCCAAAAAACTGGGGATGCTGGAATATGCCGGGCTCCGATGAGCCACCGCCCGGAGCTTGCGGGATTTCCCCGGGAAATAAAAAATTCAAAATTTTCCGAAAAAAGTGCTTGACAGATAAATCGGCGCGTGCTATAATCGGTCACAACATAAGACACAGGCAACGATGAGGAGAGTACATCCTGAGATATGCCGCAGAGAGCCCCGGCTGGTGGAAAGGGGCGCAAAAGGCAGGATGGAAGATGGCCTCGGAGCCTCGCACCGAGCGGTTGTGCCGTTAGGCTGCGATGGGAGCGCCCATTACAGCGCCCGGGTATCCGGAGCAGAGATGTCTGTTCTGCGTACCGACTGAGGTGTGTGCCGTGAGGCATATGCGAAGTAAGGTGGTAACACGTCAGCTACGCTGTCGTCCTTATAGGAATATGAGGACGACGGCTTTTTTGTTGTTCCTGTCGCAGAAAGGGAGATGAACCACATGGAACAGACCCGCAAGGAACTGATCCGCATTGAAAATTTAGGCAAGATCTTTCACGGCTCCGCCGGGGAGATTGTGGCGCTGCGGGATATTGACCTGTCGGTGTACGAGGGGGAAATCTTCGGCATCATCGGCTTATCCGGCGCCGGCAAGAGCACCCTGGTGCGCTGCATCAACTATCTGGAAAAGCCCACCTCCGGGCGGGTGATCGTGGACGGACAGGACCTGTCCGCCATGACCAACCGGCAGCTGCTGGCCACCCGCCAGCAGATCGGCATGATCTTCCAGGGATTCAACCTGCTGTCCCAGCGGGATGCCATCGGCAATGTGTGCTACCCGCTGGAGATCGCCGGGGTATCCCGGGCAGCCGCCCGCAGCCGGGCGGAGGAGCTACTGCGGCTGGTGGGACTGGATGACCGAATGCACGCCTACCCCTCTCAGATGTCCGGCGGGCAAAAGCAGCGAGTGGCCATTGCCCGGGCGCTGGCGAACAATCCCAAGGTGCTGCTGTGCGACGAGGCCACCAGCGCTCTGGACCCCACCACCACCCAGTCGATTCTGGACCTGCTCAAGGACATCAACCGGACGCTGGGGGTCACGGTGGTGGTGATCACTCATGAGATGCGGGTCATCGAACAGATCTGCAACCGGGTGGCGGTCATCGACCAGAGCCACATCGTGGAGCTGGGAGATGTGCAGGAGGTTTTCGTGCATCCCCAGTCCGCCATCGCCCGCCAGCTCATCTTCCCTCAAGGACAGGCGGTGGATTGCAGCGGCGGCACCAGGGGGCTGCGGCTGGTGTTTGACGGCACAGCGGCGTTTGAGCCGGTGGTGGCCCAGATGGTGCTGGAGTGTCGGGTGCTGGTGAACATCCTCTATGCCCACACCAAAACGGTGGAGGGCAAAACCTTCGGCCAGATGGTGCTGCGTCTGCCGGAGGATCCGGAGGCGGTGGAACGGATGAAGGACTATCTCACCGCCCACGGAATCTACTGCAAGGAGGAACCTCTCAATGAGTGAGTTTTTTGAAACCGCCTTTGGCAACGGCCTGCTGCGGGAATACGGTAACGGCCTGCTCACCACCCTGTATCTGGTGGTGGTCTGCACCGCCTTCGCCTATCTCATCGGTGTGCCGCTGGGCGTGATCCTCTGCATCACCGATAAGGACGGCATCCGCCCCCGGCGGGCGGTCAACAAGGTGCTTGGCCTGATCGTCAACATTTTCCGTTCGGTGCCCTTTGTGATCCTGCTGGTGATGGCACTGCCGCTGACCAAGGTCATCGTCGGCACCAAGGTGGGCGATACCGCATTTCTGGTGCCGCTGGTGTTGGCAGCCGCTCCTTTCGTGGCCCGGATGGTGGAATCCTCTCTGAAAGAGGTGGACGCCGGCGTCATCGAGGCGGCACAGGCCATGGGCAGCTCCAACTGGCAGATCATCTATAAGGTGCTGCTGCCGGAGGCAAAGCCCTCCCTGCTGGTGGGCGGCGCCATCGCCGTGACCACCATCCTTGGATACACCCCGCTGGCCACGCTGGTGGGCGGCGGCGGACTGGGCGCCATCGCCGTGCAGTACGGTCTATACCGCTTTAAGGATGCCATCATGTATACCGCCTCCGTCGTGCTGATCATTCTCGTGCAGATCCTGCAGGAGACCGGCATGAAGCTGGCAAAGAAAACCGATAAACGTATCCGTACCTGATTCGCCCGTAATATACGATATGTATATTATCATATAAACAATACTTAAAGGAGATGTCTATTATGAAAAAACTCGTATCTATTCTGGCCGTCGCGGCGCTGCTGGCAATCTGCCTGGTGGGCTGCGGCAAAAGCGACAGCAAAAAGACCATCGTTGTGGGCGCCAGCGCCACCCCCCATGCGGAGATTCTGGAGCAGGTGAAGTCCACGCTGGCCGATCAGGGCTACGATCTGCAGATCAAGATCTATGACGACTATGTGCTGCCCAACACCGCCACCGAGAGCGGCGATCTGGACGCCAACTATTTCCAGCACAAGCCCTATCTGGACAACTTCAACGTGGAGAACAACACCCATTTGGTGAGCGTCGGCGCCATCCACTATGAGCCCTTCGGCCTGTATGCCGGCACCGCCAAGGCGCTGGCCGATCTGAAGGACGGCGACGCCATCGCCATCCCCAACGACGGCACCAACGAAGCCCGTGCCCTGCAGCTGCTGGCCGCCCAGGGTCTCGTCAAGCTGAAGGACGGCGTGGGTCTGACCGCCACCAAGCTGGATATCGCCGAGAACCCCCACAACTACGACATCAAGGAGATGGAAGCGGCCGTGATCCCCACCTGCCTGGACAGCGTGGCTGTGGCGGTCATCAACGGTAACTACGCCATCAACGCCGGCCTGAAGGTCAGCGATGCGCTGGCTGTGGAGGACAAAGCCTCCGAGGCCGCCCAGACCTTCGCCAACGTGCTGGTGGTGAAGGAGGGCAACGAGAACAGCGAGGCGGTACAGGCGCTGCTGAAAGCGCTCCAGTCCGACACGGTGAAGAAATTCATCGAGGAGAAGTACAACGGCGCTGTGGTCGCCATCTTCTAAGCCGTTCACATCACAAATCCCCCGTTTAAGCAACACCGCCCCCGGCGTCCGTACAGACGCCGGGGGTGGTGTGCGTTTTGGTGACAAATATGATCAGACGGCCGGAAACTCTCAGGCTGCGTCGGCGGTCAATCCCAGCAGGATGCGGCGCATGATTTCCAGATCGAGGGCGTCCACCGCCGCATCCTCGTTCAGATCGCAGGCGTTCTCATAGACGCCCTCCGCGGCCTCCTGAATATACACCAGATCCCGGATATCCACGTGCCCATCGCCGTTGGCATTGCCGAACGCATACTGCGGTGCGGCGGGAATCGGCTCGGTTTTCGACGCGCCGCATTCCGTACAGGTGTAGGTCTTTTCACCATCCGCGACGGCGGTCGGTTTTCGGGTCACGACACCCGCATTCCACGTGTGCGCCGGGCGCTGCCCCACCACCGTGCGGTCCGTGGTCGCGCCGCAATAGGCGCACCGGGAGCTCTGCACCGCATCCGCGCCGCAGGTGGCCGCCGTTTTCTCCACAAAGCGGGCGAACCGGTGGCTGTGCTCCAGCGACAGAGAGCCGATCTGCGCCGAGGCCGTGTCATTCGGAGAAGCCTGCGTGGCATACCGCGCTCCGTCCAACCCGAATTGCAGACCGTACAGCGCCGAGGTATCCGTGCTGACGGTGAGTATGGCCGTCTGCGCCCCGGTGGCGGGATTCAGCCGATAGACCGCATCGGGGGTATTGTACACCAGCGTATCCCCCACCGCTCCCAGACCGGAAAACCATCCAATCCAGTGCCCGGGCTTCCCCACCGTCGGCCAGTGGTCGGTCAGCAATTTCACCGTCGTATCCGTTTGCCAATCGGTGCCGAACAGCGCATACTGGTTGCCGGCAGCGGCAATATAATACCACGTTCCGTTCAGCTCCACCGCCGGGGTGGTCGCCGCACACAGCCGGTCGTACTGCGGATGATTCTGGGGGCAGGTATAGGTCTCGCCGGTATAATACCAGTCGTGGTGACCCACTTTGGTGATGCCCTCGTCCCCCGCCAGAAAATTATTGTGATGCACAAGGCCGAACCGCGCACCCACAGGATCGTCCCAGGTCACGTCCACATGATACCAGACCCCCTCCAGCTGCACCAGATTCCAGGTATGGTTCATGGCCTCGCTGATGACGCGGGTCACCGGGATGCCCAGCCGCTGCAGCACCGCCGTATACGCCAGCGTATACGCCTGACATACACCGGTCTTTTGGGTGAAAAAGGAATAGGCATCAAAGATTTTAAGCGTCTCATCATAGCAGTAGTTTTCCGCCAGATAATCATGAACGAACAGCGCTTTTTCGTATGCCGTCCACTCGTCCCGTATCAGGTCGAGGATGTCCGTGAGTTTGCTCTCATAGACAGCCTTTTGCGGTAGAATTGCTTCCTTTGTCCCCGTATAAACCGGGTCAACCGCAACGACCGCGCCGTTCAAGTTCCAACTGGTATACCCACCGGTGGCGTAAAACAGCTCCGGATGATCGTTCACCACCGCCTGATAGGCGGCTCTTACCTCCGCCGACGTCAGTGTGTAGGCAGACAGATCAATTTTATCCTCCACCGCCTGCAGCCCTGCGAGGATTGTCTCCCGGGCTGTGGCCACGCCGCTTGAGACCGCCCGCGACCGGCGGGGAGCGCCGCCCCGCACCGCCTCGGACGGAAACCGCCCCTCCTGCAGCAGCGCCACCGTCTGGGTGAGCGACTGCGGCCCCGCCGCTGCCACCAGCGGCGCTCCGCAGCACAGCAGCACCAAAGCCAGCAGAATACTTCCGATTCGTTTCATTGTATTTTTCTCCCCTCCGAGCCGGGATCGCCCCGGTTCTTTCTCCTGTCAAATCTTAGCAGCGACCCATCCGGTTGTCAGCCGGTATTTCCCCGCTTTACCGGCCGGTATCGCCGACCGCCCGGCCATCCGCGGCATGGGAAGATAAGCCGCCGTGCCATCGAATACCCGCGGTCCGCAATGCGCCGTCGGATAGTGTTCCCCGCCGCCGCATTCGCCGAAAAGAGGTATGCCCATGGGCACACCTCCCGATTGTTGCTGCGCCAATTTCTCGGCTGCTTTGTCCGGTGGCGCTCCCGCTTTTCCGCTGTATACGGGGTTTACGACTGCGGGGTGTCGGCATCCTTGCGGCGCAAGGGGGTGCGGTTCCCCTGCTCATCCACCACCTCGGCATCATCCAGCCGTGCCATCAGATTGCGGCGAAAAGCCGCCAGATAGTCCGTCCGCAGCTGTTGCTGCTCGGCCTTTTCCTCCGGGGTCAGCGCCCGCTCCCGACTCAACCGCGCCAATTCGTTGATGCGATCCAGATCCTTTTGTTCCATCGCTTGTATCTTCCTCTCCGGCAAAATGAAGTTTGTTTTTGCGTTGCCCTGCCAGAGAGAATCCGCGGCGGCATCTCCGGGCGGGCGCCTTTGACCCCGATTATCCGGCGGCTTTCTGCCGGGCAGCGTCGATCTTCTGCATATAGGCGGCGGTGGAAATCCCGGCGGGACGCAAATACCGCCCCAGCTCCGTGAGGCACTCCGGCTGACGGGTGATGCGGTTCACCCGGCTCTCACAGCAAAGGGTCGCCCGGAATCCCAGCTCACGGATCACCTGCCGGGCATCCTCGCACATAGCTCCGTAGGGATAGGTAAAGGTGGTGGGGGTCCTGCCCAGCACCTCGGTCAGCTTCCGCTGGGCGGTTTCCAGATCCTCCCGCAGGATAGACCGATACCCGGCGACGGTTTCGGCGGCTTGCTTTAGGGTGCCCTTGCGCTTGCCCGCCGTACAATAATGCATATCGTAGCTGTGATTCTGAATTTCCATCACGCCGCTGTCGGACATCTCCCGCAGCTCATCCCAGGTGGCATGGGAATAAATCACGTGATCGGCGTCCTTTTCGGAAAACTTTTCCGACCAGGATACCACCGGGGACAGCACCGCCCGCATCCCGTATTGCTGCAAAAGAGGATAAGCATACTTGTAGTTATTATAATACCCATCGTCAAAGGTGAGCATCACCGGCTTTTCCGGAAGCGCCTGCCCGGTGTCCACATAGTCGATGAGATCCTGCATCACCACGGTTTCATAGCCGTTATCCCGCAGCCAGCGCAGATCGCTCTCCAGCACCGCCGGGGAGACCACATACTGTCCCTGGCGGGAAGCGTCCTCCAGAATGCTGTGATACATGAGGATAGGCAGACAAACCGCACCGTCTCCGGCCCCCGCAGGCACGGCCGCCGTCTCCCGCAGTCCTGCTACCGTACCGATCAGCAAAATCACCGCCAGCAGTCCGCCGACTGCCGTCCGCCATTTCCGCAAGGATACGACTCCATAGACCGCCATCTGTCATTCCCCCTTACAGGTAAGACATAAGCAGAAAAGCCGAAAAATATGCCAACCGGCCGGAAATTTGCTGTCCGACTCCCACAGCCGCACGGCCGGCGTACCCAATCCGACTTCCGACAGCGCTTCAGCCCTCGCCGCCGTCCTCGCTGCCGTCCTCCAGCAATGCGACGGATTCCTCCTCCGACAGATTGGTTACCTTATCCAGCTTACGCTGGATCTGGCGGGTGCGCACCCCCACCAGCTTGTCCAGCTCGGTGTTGGCCTGCTCCAGCCGCTGCTGGGCGGCCTGGATCACCCCGCCGAATTTTTCAAATTCGGTTTTGACCGCCCCCAGCACCTTCCAGACCTCCCCGGAGCGCTTCTGGATGGCCAGAGTGCGGAAGCCCATTTGCAGGCTGTTGAGCAGCGCCGCCATGGTGGTGGGACCGGCAATGTTCACCCGATAATCCCGCTGCAGCACATCCACCAGACCACGGCGCACCACCTCGGCATACAGTCCCTCCGTGGGCAGGAACATAATGCCGAAATCGGTGGTGTAAGGGGTGGCTAAGTACTTATCCCGTATATCCCTGGCAAAGGATCGCACCCGCTGCTCCAGGACGCTGCCGGCGGCCTTGACCCGCTCCGGGTCGCCGCTCTCCGACGCTTCCAGCAGCTGGTTATAAGCATCTGCCGGAAATTTGGCGTCGATGGGCAGCCAGACGGTGCCGTTGCCGTCGCCGGGCAGCTTCACCGCATATTCCACATAATTGGTGCTGCCGGGACGGGTCTTCACGTTCGCCTCATACTGCTCGGGGGACAAGATCTGCTCGAGGATCGCCCCCAGCTGCATCTCGCCCAGCACCCCGCGGGTCTTGACATTGCTGAGCACCCGCTGGAGACTGCCCACATCGTTGGCGAGGGTCTTCATTTCTCCCAAACTCTGGTACACCTGCTCCAGCCGCTGGTTCACCAGCTGGAAGGATTGGCTGATCCGGTCGTTGAGGGTCTTTTGCAGTTTCTCGTCCACCGTCTGGCGCATCTGCTCCAGCTGGCGGGTGTTCTCCTGTCGGATGCCGTCCAGCTGCCCGGTCATGGAGCGGCGGATATTCTCCAGATTCTCGCTCATTTCCCGGCGGCCGTCCCGCTGCTCGGTGAGCAGCATCTGGCTCAGCCCCTGCACACTCTCCCGCACGGTCTGGTTGCTTTCCTGCCGTCCGGCCCGCAGCTCGGCGGTCAGCTCGCCCTGCAGCCGATCCAGCCGAGTCTCCAGCGTTTTCATGCCCTGATCGGCGGATTGCTGCCGCCGCACCGCCGCCAGCTGGCACAGCACCACAACCAGCAGCCCGACGATCACCAGACCCAGACCCATTACAATATATTCCATCAGTTCCCCTCCGCATCCGGCATCCGGCATTAAATCGTATCGTCATCCTCATCCCGGGGATTCGTGCGCCGGGCGTTAAATTGCCGCAGCTCTTTCTCGTTATACTGCTTCGGGAAAGTGGTCGGCTCCGGCTCCGCCGGCCGCTCGTCCGAAAACACCGGCTCGTCCTCCGGGGCAGACGCGGTCTCCTCCACGTCCAGATTGAGGTCCAGCCGCGCCTGCTTGTCCGCATTGGGGTTATCCTTATAATAGGGGTCGATCATCAACCGCCGCACCGTGGGGAAGATGCAGAACTGAATGAGGAACGACCGGAAGGGTGGCAGCAGCAATAGCCCCAGCAGCAGCACAATAGCAAAGCACAGCGGATGAGGGATGAGCAGCATCAGCGCCGCCATCAGCACATAAATGCCGATCAGTACGACGGAGATCAGCAGATTGGCTTTCAATCCGGCGATGGCGAAAATGAAAGCGTTTTTGTAAATCTGCTTCAGACGCAGCTTAAAGGTGATCACCATGAAAGGAATGTAATACTTCATCCAGGTGAAGATCACATACCCCACCAGCGTAACAGCCATCACGATATAGTCGAGAATACCCGGCTCCATGGGGGTGATTTGGCTCACGTCGGCGCCCAAAATTCCCAACAGACCGGGGTTCAGCCCGGTGGCATAATAAAACAGATTGAAGAACAGCAGCGCCGTCACCAGCACGTTAATGAGTCCGGCAGCAAAGGCTTGTCCCCGGTTCTTCCGGATGGATTCAAAGAAATCCTCCCGCACAAACGCGTGCTTTTCCCGGGAATACGCACGGGTGATGCGGGTCAGACCCGCCTCCGCCCAGCCCCGGGTCACCAGCGGCAGGTTGACCAGCAAATACAGCAGCCCCGCCGAGATCAGATTCCAGAATTTCCGTCCGTAAATCTCAAAAAAGACCACGAACGGGCGCTTTCTGGGGCCGTTCTTGGATACGCCCGGCCCCTCCTTGGTGTAATCGAACAAACCGAAAAATCCTGCCATGGTTATGTGCTCACTCCTTGTCATTTTTAGAACATGGAAATACAGACCGGGAAGAAAACATTCCCGCCGTCTGTTGCATTTTGAAAGAGGTCGGATGGGCTTGTACACTCCATCGGTCTGCCGGACCACGCGCCGCCGCGCTCCTGCACGCTTTGCCGCTTTGGCAGCCCGCCTATGGCAACAGTCCCGCCAACAGAGTGCGCAGCAGCACCTCCAGCAGCCCGATGCCCGGCGCCGCCGCCGCAAAAATCAGATACCGGAGACAATACAGCCGAAAGGCCGACTGCTCCGTCGGCTGCGCCGGACCCAGATCCGGTGGCTGCCGCAGAGATAACAGCTGACGGCTGAGACCGGCAGACAGCCGCAGGCTTTCGACGGCGGCCATGGTCAGCACCGCCGCCGACAGCAGAGAGGAGGGCAGGATCACCGCCGCAACGGCGGCCACCCCCCGCCAGCCCATGGAATAGTAATAGGCTTCGGTCAGGCCCAGCCCCACGCCCTGCATCAGGGAGCTGAGCAGCACAAAAGGCGCGCCGCAGGGCCACATTCCCAGCAGAAACAGCGCCGCCAGCCACAGCAGAGAGGAAAAGCAGGCGCTTCCCAGAGCGCCCAGCCCGTTTTTCAGCCCTCCGGACAGCCCGGAGACCCGCAAAAGTGCTCCCCAATCGTCGGTGATATGGCTGCCGGCGGTGATATACACCGCCACGCCCGCGACCACCCCGGCCAAATACAACCCTACAAACGGGAACAGCCGTCGGTTGGCCGAAAAAAACTCCGTCCATTGCCGCCTGCGGCGCACGCTCGTCCGACGCATATCGTCTCCTCCTATCCGGTCATTGTCATCACCGGATATATATGCACCGCAACCGGAAAACAGAACCGCGGTCGGAACCGTAAAAACGGAAAAAGGGATCGCCGCCGTTTGTATGCAGCAACCCCTTTGCGAAAAAGGTCTTGTGTCAACGGCGCTTCTTGCGCAGATTCATGCCCAGCATTCCGCCGACGGAGCCGGACACCAGCAAAGCCGCCAACTTTATGAGCGCATATCCGCCGCCGACGCCGGAATACCGCACGAACCCGGCGATCAGGATCAGCAGGAACAGCGCCAGTCCGCACACGGCGCCGACGGGCAATCCCCGCCGGCCGGTGACAGCGGCCGCCGTCAATCCGGCGGCGAAAGCGCCGACGGCTCCGGCGATCACGGCCAGCGGCGTGGTGGCGCGCCGGGGCACATCCACCGACTGCACCGCCGCTGCCATCAGCATCAGCATCAGAATACACACGATCACACCCACGGCCAACCCTACCAGCACCGGGCGCACCCATTGCTCAAAGAAGGACGGTTCTCCGTTTCGCACACGCATGGTTGGTTCCTCCCCGTATTTCAGCAGTTCTTTCTACCGTCAGCCTATGCGGCAAACGGGGAGCATAGAACACAAGATAGTGGTTAGTCGTCAGAGAATAGCGCTTAGGAGAACGGCGCGAAGTGAGTGCGGATACTATATCTGTCCGCTCAGACTCCACCCGTATTCTCCTAACAACTACTTACTATCAACTAACGACTCTCTTCAGATGTCATCATCGTCGTCATCATCATCCGGGGCGGGATCGTCGTGCTTGGTCAGCACCGTCTGGATGGCGGATTTCTGGAACACGATCTTGGTGCGGTCGGCGCCGGACTCGATGGTCACGGTGTCGTCCTTCAGGCTCACCACCCGGCCGCAGATGCCGCCGATGGTCACCAGCTCATCCCCCACCCGCAGATTGCTGCGCATCTGCTGTTCTTCCTTCTGGCGCTTTTTCTGGGGACGGATCAGCAGGAAATAGAACACCACGATGATCAGCGCAAAGGGCAGCAGCTGCAGCAGCATGGCCGCCCAACCGCCGGCGGTTCCCTCGCCGCTCGCCGCCGTGGTCGAAGCAGTGGTATCCGCCAGCTGCAGGAATTTTGTCAGATAGTTCATTACAGTAAGCTCCTTTTGTTCTTAGAGTTTGGACATAACATCCCTATTATACCGAATATAGGGGACGCTTGCAACCGAAAAAGCGAAAAAATACGAAAATTTACAAATTCGCCATTTTTGCCGACCGCCGTTCTTCAGATCCGGTGATCCAGCACGCCCCGGTATTTTCGATAGAACGCCTCGTATTCTCCGGCATCCAGCGCCGCCCGGATGCGCTCCATGAGCGTGTTATAAAAATACAGATTGTGCATCACTGTCAGGCGCATTCCCAGCATCTCGTTCACCTTCAGCAGATGGCGGATATAGCTGCGGGAGAACCGGCGGCACACCGGGCAGTCGCATTCCTCGTCCAGCGGGCGGGGGTCCTCGGCGTATTTATTGTTGATGAGATTGCGATGCCCCTGCCAGGTGAAAACGTGTCCGTGGCGGGCATTGCGGGAGGGCATGACGCAATCGAACAGATCGACCCCCCGATGCACCGCCTCCAGAATGTTCTCCGGCGTGCCCACTCCCATCAGGTAGCGAATTTTATTCTTGGGCATATGGGGCTCCACCGCCTCGATAATGCGGTACATCTCCTCGGTGGGCTCCCCCACCGCCAGCCCGCCGATGGCGTAGCCGTCCAGATCCAGCTCCGCGATCTGCTGCATATGCTCCACCCGCAAATCCTCAAAGGTGCAGCCCTGATTGATGCCGAACAGCATCTGGCGGGGATTGAGCGTCTCCGGCAGGCTGTTGAGCCGGGCCATCTCCTCCTTGCACCGCCGCAGCCAGCGGGTGGTGCGGGCGCAGGACTGGCGGGAATACTCGTGTTTCGCCGGATTCTCCACACATTCGTCAAAGGCCATGGCGATGGTGGAGCCCAGATGGGACTGAATCTGCATGCTCTCCTCCGGGCCGATGAACAGCTTTTTGCCGTCGATATGGGAGGCGAAATGCACCCCCTCCTCCCGGATTTTCCGCAGGCTGGCCAGTGAAAACACCTGGAACCCGCCGCTGTCGGTGAGGATGGGGCCGTCCCAGCCGGTGAATTGGTGCAACCCGCCCATACGGTAGACGAGATCGTCCCCCGGGCGCACGTGCAGGTGGTAGGTGTTGCACAGCATCACCTGACAATGCAGGTCTTTCAGATCATAAGCGGACACGCCGCCCTTGATGGCGCCACAGGTGGCCACATTCATAAACGCCGGGGTCTGCACCGTGCCGTGGGGGGTCACAAATACCCCCCGGCGAGCAGCGCCCTCGGTCCTTACAACAGTCATCATAACACGCAAAAGCTCCTCATATCAGTCGGCATATTGAGAGGTGATACCCAGAAATTCCTCCAGGCACAGCCCGCTGTCGTACACTTCCTTCGCCAGCTCCTTGCCCAGATAGCGGACGTGCCACGGCTCATACATATAGCCGGTGATGGTCTCTTTATCCTTGGCATAGCGGACGATAAAGCCGTATTTCCAGCAATTCTCCGCCACCCACCGACATTCCGGTGTGCCGTCAAAGCTCATATCAATGGTGTTGAAATCAAAGGCCAGCCCCGTCTGATGCTCCGAATGGCCGGGGCGGGCGGAATACCGGTCGGCGGCCGCCTTGCCGTCCCGCTTGGAATACCGCTCATAGAGGGTCTTTTGCAGGGAATAGCTGCGGAAGCCGGACTGCATCCACAGCTTTCGCCCCTGGGGGTTCAGCTCTGCATTAGCGTCCGCGATCATCTCGTCCAGCGCTTTCTTCGCCTCCGGGTTCACGCCGGGGTTATAGTCGGCGGGCAGCCCGTAGGTCTTATTGGCGATGAGGATGCCCCGAATATAGGTGGGCTGGCTGGCCGCCGCGCCGTCCGCCGGGATGGCTTTAGCTGTGGTGGTCGTTGTGGTCGGAGCAGCCGTCGTGGTAGTGGTGGTGGTCATGGTTGGCTCGGTGGTGGTGGTCGTAGCGGGCACCGACTCGGGACGGCTCTCCGCCGGTGCCTCGCAGCCGCCCAGCAGCCCGCCCAGGATCGCCAGCGCCAAGATAAGGCAGACGGTTTGCTTTTTCATATCATTCACTCCTTCATAGAATCGACAACAGACAGCTGTGCGGCCACGCGCCGGATCGTCTGCAGGACAGCGGGATCGGTTTCGTCCGGCGCCTGGGGATCGGACGGCACATAAGACAGCGTACGCACGTCCCGCCCGGTCAGCGCCCGATACCAGATCAGTCCGGCGGCGTAGCGCCCGTAGACCCAGGAGAGATGGAACCCGTCCCGGGTGAGACTGCGCCCGCCCCGGGAACGGTCAAAGGCCGACTCCTCCCGCAGCTGCTGAATTCCGTCGCCCACAGGGATCAGCGGCAGCTCCAGCCGACGGGCGGCAGCATAATAGGCCTCCCGCAGCTGCCCATACATCCGCGCCGTGTCGGAACCGTAGTGAACAAAGGCGGGATGGGTGGAATCCGGCTCATAGGCCCAGGTCTCGTGCAAATACAGGACGGCTTGCGGCCGCGCCTGCCGCAGATACGCCACCAGCTGCTCCAGATAAGGGAAATAGGAATCCGGAACACCGCTCAGATGGCTGGCCTGCTGCAGAGTGACAATATCCCAGGGGCGGGACTCCACCGCCGCCCGCAGCGAAATTTTCTGTCCGGTGGAAGCGCCGTTCCATTCCCAATCATAGACCGGCTCGTTGGATTCCAGAAAGACGGCGTGCTGCTCCAGACTGCAGCCGCCGACATACAGATTGGCACAGTTCAGCTCGGTGTCATCCGCCGCGGCGATGGTATGGAGAAACCGCTGAGCATCCTGCGAAAAGCTGTTGCCGATGGATATGATATTCAAACTATCCACTCCTTTTTATACAATCAACATGGCGTCGCCAAAGGAAAAGAACCGATACTTCTCCTCCACCGCATGGCGATAGGCCGCCATAGTGTGGTCATACCCCGCCAGCGCGCATACCAGCATGATGAGGGTACTTTCCGGCAGATGGAAATTGGTGATGAGCCCATCCAGCACCTGAAACCGATAGCCCGGATAAATGAAAATGTCCGTCCAGCCCTCGCCGGGCTTTACTTCTCCGTCGGTCAGCCCCACGCTCTCCAGCGTGCGGCAGCTGGTGGTGCCCACGGCGATGACCCGTCCGCCCCGCTGCCGGGTACGGTTGATGGCGGCCGCCGCTTCCTCACTCAGCTCGTAATGCTCCGAATGCATCTTATGGTCGGTGATCTCGTCCTCCTTGACCGGGCGGAAGGTGCCCAGCCCCACGTGCAGGGTGACGAACGCCGTTTCCACCCCCATCGCCCGCACCTGCTCCAGCAGCTCCGGGGTGAAATGCAGCCCGGCGGTGGGGGCGGCGGCGCTGCCCAGCTCCCGGGAGTATACCGTCTGATACCGCTCCTTATCCCGGAGCTTTTCGTGGATATAAGGAGGCAGGGGCATCTGCCCGATGGCATCCAGCACGGCATAAAAATTCCCCTCATAGGAGAATTTCACCAGCCGGTTGCCCCCCTCCAGCACCTCCAGCACCCGGGCGGTCAGCAGCCCCTCGCCGAAGGTCAGCTCGTCGCCGGGCTTCGCCCGCCGACCGGGGCCGGCCAGCACCTCCCAGCAGTCATCCCCCCGGGGGGTGAGCAGCAGCAGCTCCACATGGGCGCCGGTGGCGGCACGCTGCCCCAAAAGGCGGGCGGGCAGCACCCGGCTGTCGTTGAGCACCAGACAGTCGCCGGGGCGCAGAAAGGTCAGAATGTCCCGGAAATGCCGGTCCTGCCAGATGCCGGTCTGCTTGTCCAGCACCAGTAGCCGGGAGGCGTCCCGCGGCTCCAGCGGCTTCTGTGCAATCAGCTCCTCCGGTAGAGCATAGTAAAATTCCTGTCGCAGCATAGCGTAAAATACCCGGTCTTTCTTCCCGTGACCGAGGGGTTATAGGTTGACAAAGCCCCCGGGTCAGTGATAAAATGATAGGCGCACGGAAAACCCGTGTCGTTCGTTTCATTATATACCCATTTCGGCGGTTTTTCAACGGTTTTTTCACCCGCCGACGCTGCAAAGGAGAGAAAACACAAATGGATAAGCATTATCGGGTCGGTGTGGTCGGCTGCACCGGCATGGTGGGTCAGCGGTTTCTGACCCTGTTGGAGAAGCATCCCTGGTTCACGGTGACGGCCATCGCCGCCAGCCCCCGCTCCGCCGGGAAAACCTATGAGGAGGCCGTCGCCGGGCGATGGGCGATGGATACCCCCATCCCCGAGGCAGTGAAAAATATGACCGTGCTGGATGCCTCCCATGTGGAGGAGGTGGCGGCACTGGTGGATTTCGTATTCTGCGCCGTGGATATGAAAAAGGACGAGATCCGCGCGCTGGAGGAGGCCTATGCCCGGGCGGAGTGTCCGGTGGTATCCAACAACAGCGCCCACCGCACCACCCCGGATGTGCCCATGATCATCCCGGAGCTGAACTGGCAGCACGAGCAGATCATCCCCGCCCAGCGCAAGCGGCTGGGCACCCGGCGGGGCTTCATCGCGGTGAAATCCAACTGCTCGCTGCAAAGCTATGTGCCGGCGCTGCTGCCCCTTGACGAGTTCGGGGTCAAGGATGTGCTGGTCTGCACCTATCAGGCCATCTCCGGCGCCGGCAAGACCTTTGAACGCTGGCCGGAGATGGTGGATAACGTGATTCCCTATATCGGCGGCGAGGAGGAAAAATCCGAGCAGGAGCCGCTGAAGATCTGGGGACACATCGAGGGCGACCGCATCGTCCCCTCCACCCGTCCGGCGTTCACCGCCCAGTGCCTGCGGGTGCCGGTGACCAACGGGCATTTCGCCGCCGTATTCGTGCGGTTCGACCGCAAGCCCGCCAAGGAGCAGATCCTCGAAAAATGGCGGAGCTTTTCCGGGCGGCCCCAAGAACTGGAGCTGCCCTCGGCGCCCCGGCAGTTTCTGCGGTATTTCGACGAGCCGGATATGCCTCAGACCCGCTTGCACCGGGATCTGGAGGGCGGCATGACCGTGTCGCTGGGACGGCTGCGGGAGGATACCCAATACGATTATAAATTCGTCGGGCTGTCCCACAACACCCTGCGGGGCGCAGCAGGCGGCGCCGTGCTGCTGGCGGAGCTGCTGTGTGCCGACGGATACATCGGCGCACCCGGCGCACCCGGCGTCCGCTAAGCATTGTGCTTGTTTGAGCTTCTACCGTGCGTCTGCGGCAGCCTCCTGTCCGGACATACGGTCGACCAAATACTCCCGGCGATCTATGCATATACTGTATCGGCAGTCGATCCATACAAAACGGTAACGAAAGGCAGGTTTTCTTCATGACAAAACAAGTCCTCTTTACCGGCGCCGGCGTGGCGCTCATCACTCCTATGAACCCCGACGGCAGTGTCAACTACGACAAGCTGGCCCAGCTGGTGGACTGGCACATTCAAAACGGTACCGACGCGCTGTTTGTCTGCTGCACCACCGGCGAAGCACCCACCCTGTCCTCTCCGGAGCATCTGGAGGCGCTGCGGGTGGCCATCGACCGGGCGGCGCACCGCATCCCGGTGATCGCCGGCACCGGCTCCAACGACACCGCCCACTGCATGGATATGTGCCGGGTGGCGCAGCGGATGGGTGCGGACGGGCTGCTGCTGGTAACCCCGTATTACAACAAGACCTCCCAGCGGGGGCTGATCGCCCATTATACCAAGGTGGCGACCGCCACCGATCTGCCGCTGATCCTCTATAATGTACCCTCCCGCACGGGGGTGAATATCCAGCCGGAGACCATGCTGACGCTGTATAACAGCATCGACACGGTGGTGGGGCTGAAGCAGGCCAACGGCGATCTGTCCTCGGTGGCGACGCTGGCGGCCGCCAGCGACCTGCCCATCTATTCCGGCAACGATGACCAGATCGTCCCCATCCTGTCGCTGGGCGGCAAGGGCGTGGTGTCGGTGCTGTCCAATGTGGCGCCCCGACAGACCCATGACCTGTGCCAAAAATGGTTCGACGGGGATGTGGTCGGCAGCCGGGCATTGCAGTTGGAATATCTCGACCTCATCCACGCCCTGTTTGCGGATGTGAACCCCATTCCCGTAAAAGCCGCGATGAATCTGATGGGGATGCGTGTAGGGGAATGCCGCCTGCCTCTGTGTCCGCCGGACGAAAAGACCCTCCAGCGGCTGGCGGCGGCTCTGCGCGCCCACGGGCTGATTCAATAAGGAGCGTAACACTATGGATATCATTCTTTGCGGCTGCTGCGGCCGCATGGGAAAAGCCGTAGCCGCGGCGGCAGCCGCCGCCGGACACCGCATCGTCGCCGGGGTGGACTGCCACCCCGATGACAGCCTCCCCTTCCCGGTCTACCCCACGGCCGCATCCGCCGCAGAACACGCGGATGTGCTGATTGATTTTTCCCACCCCTCGGCGCTGAGCGGGGTGCTGGCGGCAGCCGTCGCCCGGCAGCTGCCGGCGGTGATTGCCACCACCGGGCTGGACGACGCTCAGATTGCCGCCATCCGGGAAACGGCGACGAAGATCCCGGTATTTTTCAGCAGCAATATGAGCGTCGGCGTTGCCGTGCTGGCAGCGCTGACGAAAAAAGCCGCCGCCGTGCTGGGCGGAGACTTTGATGTTGAGCTTGTGGAAATGCACCACAATCACAAGCTGGACGCCCCCTCCGGCACCGCCCTCATGCTGGCGGACGCCGCCCGGCAGGGGCTGGCCCACCCGGTGGAATATGTCTATGACCGCCACGACCGGCGGCAAAAGCGGGCGCCGGAGGAGATCGGTATTTCCTCCGTGCGGGGCGGCAACATCGTCGGCGAGCATCAGGTGATCTTCGCCGGCGGGGACGAGGTGCTGACCCTCACCCACCGGGCCCAGTCCCGGGACATTTTTGCCGCCGGGGCGCTGCGGGCGGCGGTATTCCTTGAGGGACAGCCCGCCGGGCTGTATACGATGGACGCGCTGGTGCAGCTGTAAAAACCTCATGCTCCGACTCCCGGCTCCGGACGGGCTCCGAGGCCGGGAGTTTGCTGTCGCGCCGCCGCACGGGCGTGAGGGGTGTGCCATGCCCATCCCAGTCCGCCCGGCGACGGGCTTGCCGGGGAGGATCCGGCCGCAATTCCGCGAGAAAGGAGACTTTCGCTTACCGCGAAAGCTACGGTACTGTCTATGTTTGACGCTTTTTCCGCCGGGGTGGAGCCCGGCGGGCTGCGCACCACGGAGGAAATCAAAATCCTGCTGTGCTATATGCTGCACACGGTGCAGCAGCCCATGCCCCGGAGCGATGTGACCGACATTGTGGTGGGGGGCGGCATGGCCAACTATTTCGATGTGGAAAACGCCATCGAGGAGCTGCTGCGGCTCCAGCATCTGGTGGAGGGAGAAAACCGCACCATCGCCACCACCGTCACCGGCGGCCAGATCGGCGAGGAGCTGTCGGTGCGCGTGCCCTATACCCTGCGGGAGCGCTCCGCTAAGGCGGCGCTGGAGCTGCTGCGTCGCCGCCGCACCGAAGCGGACAACCCCGTGACGGTGGAAAAGCTGCCGGAGGGGGGCTATACCGTCACCTGCTCCGTGGTGGACGAGGGGAAGACCCTGTTCGCCGTCTCCCTGCGGGTAGCGGACGACTGGCAGGCCAATGAGATCAAGGAGCATTTTCTGGAGGACCCCTCGGTGTTATACCGGGCAAATCTGGCGGTGCTGACCGGGGAGACCGACCGCCGCCGGGGCGGCTCTCAGCTGGTGATCAAGCTCTGAGGTCGCCGAACATCCCCCCCGGCTTACCCCCACAACGGCGGGCGGAAAGCCCGTCGTTCGCATGGTTGCCGGACGGCGGGCACCCCCCATCACCCATAAAGGAGAGGATACCTCATGCGGATGCGCCGCAAAAAACATCTGGACGACCGAATGGACGATTGCGCCGGACAGGTCATCAATATGAAACCCGCCGACCTGCGTTTCGGCGCGGAAACGGCGGCGGAGGTGCCGCCGCTGTCCGCTCTGTTCGGCAACGACCGGCCCGTGGAGCTGGAGATCGGCTGCGGCAAGGGCGGATTTATCTGCGCCATGGCTGCCCGCCATCCGGAGCGCAATTTTGTGGCGGTGGAGAAATACGGCAATGTGCTGGTGACCGCCTGCGAGACAGCACGGGCGCAGGGACTGGAGAATATCCGGTTCCTGTGGGGGGATGCGGAATATCTGCCCCGGTATCTGCCCGCCCACAGCATTTCCGGACTGTATCTCAACTTTTCCACCCCCTTCCCGAAAAAGGCTTACGCCATTCATCGGTTAACCCACCGGCATTTTCTGGCGATGTACCGGGCGCTGCTGACCCCCGACGCCCGGGTGGTGCAAAAGACCGACGACCGGAGGCTGTTTCAGTTCTCGCTGGAGGAATTCTCCCGGAGCGGCTATGTGCTGGAGCAGGTCTCGCTGGATCTCCACGCCGACGGCGACCCGGACAACATTGTGACGGAATATGAGCAGAAATTTGTGGATCAGGGTCTGCCCATCTACCGGCTGATCGCCCGCGCAGAATAGGCCAATCAATCGGGAGACAAGCATTTTGGATAAGCCGCGCGCGTATATCGGCTCTGTTACCCGCCGCCGAAAACACCATTGGCCGAAAATCTCCGACCGGATGTGAGAAGCCCTTTTCGTATGGCACGTCGAGGAATGCAGCCATACCGTTGATGAGACAAGTAAAACGGGGAATGTATACCGTTTCGGGAACGATTGTACCCGGATTGTTTTTGTATAAAGAGAGGATGAATCGCTATGTTATCTTTTGAGACCGACTACATACAGGGAGCACATCCCCGGCTGCTGGAACGGCTCGCCGCGACCAATCTGGAGCCCCAGAGCGGCTACGGTGAGGACAGCTATTGCGCCGCCGCCAAAGAGAAGATCCGGGCGGCATTCGACTGCCCCGAGGCGGATGTGTTCTTCCTCATGGGAGGCACCCAGACCAATGCGCTGGTGATCGACACCCTGCTGCGCGCCGGCGAGGGCGTGCTGGCGGCGGAGAACGGCCATGTGGCGGTGCATGAGGCAGGTGCCATCGAATTCACCGGCCACAAGGTGCTGACCCTGCCCGGCCACGACGGCAAGGTGACCGCCGCCGATGTGCAGGTCTATCTGGACCGATTCTACGGCGACGCCACCTGGCCCCATATGGTGGCGCCGGGGATGGTGTATATTTCCCATCCCAGTGAATTCGGTACCCTGTATACCAGAGAGGAGCTGACCGCCCTGTCTCAGGTGTGCCGTCAGGCGGGGCTGCCCCTTTATTTGGACGGAGCTCGGCTGGGCTATGGACTGATGAGCCGGGACACCGACGTGACCGCTGCAGACATCGCCCGGCTGTGCGACGTGTTTTATATCGGCGGCACCAAGGTGGGTGCCCTGTGCGGCGAGGCGGTGGTATTCCCCCGGGGCGATATGCCGTCCCGGTTCCTGACGCTGGCCAAGCAGCACGGCGCGCTGCTGGCCAAAGGGCGGCTGCTGGGAGTGCAGTTCGACGCCCTCTTTACCGACGGGCTGTATTGGCAGATCAGCCGCCGGGCCATCGACATGGCGGAGCGGCTGAAAGCGCTGTTCCGGGACAAGGGCTACACCTTCGCCCGGGAGACCGCCACCAACCAGCAGTATATCCTGCTGGAGGATGAACGGCTGGCGGAGCTGCAGCGGAATGTGGTGTGCAGCTTCTGGGAGAAGCCGGACGAGACCCATACGGTGGTGCGGTTCTGCACCAGCTGGGCGACCACGGAGGACGAGCTGCGGCAGCTGGAGCAGTTGCTGTGACCGCCGCTGCGCTATGGTGATAATTTTGCGCCGCTGCCGGTGTGCCGGAAAGTATATCTCACGAAGCGTGGACATCCTGCGGTGGAGAGGCGGGTGCCCACGAGCCGCCGCAGCGGACATCGGCGGGGATCATCCGGGATATGCGGGTGTCACGGGCGCCCTTTGATCCGGCGTCGCCGGAGCACGGCTGGCGGGAGGGAGAGGGCTCCCGCACATTAGCGGAATAGCGGCAGGGGCTCCGGCGGGCATTTACGCCCGTTTATGCCGCGGCAGGGCTGCCCTATGACGAAAAAGGGCTGTGTGCCGAGGAAATTTGAGCTGATCTATGCCGCCGCAGACAGTGAAACAACGAAAGGAGCCAATATCCATGGAATTTAAGTACGATACCCAATTGCTCATCGAGGGCACCGGACTGGACGAGGATGCCATCCACGACTATTTTACCGCCCATTTTCAGGGGGATTGCCTGCTGGCCATCGGGGATGCGGAACTGATCAAAATTCATTTTCACACCAACGAGCCGTGGAAAGTGCTGGAATACTGCGCCGGTCTGGGCGAGATCTACGACATCGTGGTGGAGGATATGGCCCGGCAGGCCCGAGGACTGAAAGGATAAACGCGCGGCATCATGGAACAACGCAAAAATTCTCCCAGGTCACTGGGAATGCTGATCGGCTCCATGACGGTGTTCGGCACTCTGGGTGTTTTTCGCCGGTGGCTGCCGCTGCCCTCGGCGCTCATCGCCTTTTTCCGGGGACTGATCGGCACCGTCTGCATCCTGCTGTTTCTCTGCCTGCGGGGGCGGAAGCCCTCCGGCACGGTGGGGCGACGGGCATTCTGGCTGCTGGCGCTCACCGGTGCCATAATCGGAGTTAATTGGATGCTGCTTTTTGAGGCATATAATTACACCACCGTATCCATTGCCACGCTGTGCTATTGCAGCCCACCTTCGTGGTGGTGCTGGCAGCAGTGCTGTTCCGAGAGCGGCTGACACTCAAAAAAGCGGCCTGCTCCCTGCTGGCGCTGGTCGGCATGGTGCTGGTCTCCGGCGTAGCGGAGAACGGGCTGCCCCGGGGCTCCGCCGGCAAGGGGATTCTGCTGGGGCTGGGGGCGGCGGTGCTCTACGCCGGTGTGGTGCTGCTCAACAAGCGGCTGCCCGGCATCGACCCTTACGAAAAGACCGCCATCCAGCTGGGGGCGGCGGCAGTGGCGCTCGTCCCCTATCTGCTGCTGACCGGAGCGTTCCGGGGCAATGTGTGGAGCCTGCCGACAGTGCTCCTGCTGCTGGTGGTGGGCGTGGTGCATACCGGCATGGCCTATGTGCTGTATTTCGGCTCCATGGATGGCCTAAAGACCCAGACGGTGGCGCTGTTCGGCTACATCGACCCGGTGGTGGCACTGGTGCTGTCGGCGGCGCTGCTGGGCGAGCGGATGAGTGCGTGGGGTGTGCTGGGAGCGGCGCTGATCTTAGGCTCGGCGATCCTGTGCGAATGGCAGGAATGATTGCCCTTATGCGGCGAGAAAATGGTGGGAGGTATGTACGATGGATCGTCGGCGGTTCGGCGATACCGTTCTGGTGCGACTGGAACGGGGCGAAGAAATTCTGGAGCAGCTGGCACAGGTGGCCCGGGCGGAGTCCATTTCGCTGGCATCGGTGCAGGGGCTGGGGGCGGTGGATCGGTTCACCGTGGGCGTCTACCATGTGGAGGAGCAGGTCTACCTGTCCCGGGAATACACCGGCAGCTACGAGATCGTGTCGCTGACCGGCACGGTGGATACGATGCAGGGGCAATTCTATTGCCACCTGCATATGAGCGCCGCCGACGGGCAGGGAACGGTGCGGGGCGGCCATCTGAACCGGGCCACGGTCAGCGCCACCTGCGAGTTGGTGCTCCACTGCATCGACGGCAGTGTGGACCGGCAGCGAGACCCTGCCACCGGCCTGAATCTGTGGAAGCTTTGAGACGTGGCATTGCGCCAACGGCGGATGACCGAAATTCCCGATGAGATTCGCGCTTATCACGGCGATACCCTTTACAGCCATAAAAAAGGCCGATCTTTCGGCTTAAGACTGTCACCAACGGCGGGGAAGCCCCTGCTTTACCATGCTGCCCGACTATGAGAAAAACCGGTGTTCCGGAGGAAATTTCCTCCGGAACACCGGTTTTCTGCTTGTTCTCCGGTTTATTGGCCCAGAGCCAGTGTCTTGCGGTATGCCGCCAGCACCGCCTCCATGGCGGTGCCCCGGAAACCGCCCTGTTCCAGAGCATGGACACCGGCGATCGTCGTGCCGCCGGGGCTGCACACCGCGTCCTTCAGTGCGCCGGGATGGCTGCCGGTCTCCAGCACCATTTTCGCCGCACCCAGCACCGTCTGCGCCGCCAACTCCTGGGAAAGCGCCCGGGGCAGACCGCACTCCACCCCGCCGTCCGCCAGCGCCTCGATGAACAGATACACATACGCCGGACCGCAGCCGGACACGGCGCACCCAGCATCGATGAGATTTTCCGACAGGCAGCACAGCCGCCCCGCCCCCGCCATCAAGCGGCAGAATTCCGCCGTCTGCTGGGCGGTGACATCGTTGACGGCGGTATACAGGATCATCCCTTCCCCCACCATAGCGGGGGTATTGGGCATGATGCGGATGAGGGGATAGGCTTCGCCCAGCCCGCCGTTGATCCGCTCGGTGGTGAATCCCGCCGCCATGCTCACCAGCACCGGCGGATTTTTACGCTCCGCCAGCACCGGTTTTAACTCCTCCAGCAGCACGGGCAGCACCTGGGGCTTGACCCCCAGGAACACATAGTCGCTCTCCCCGGCGACCCGGGCGTTATCCGCTGCCGTCGCCCCCAGCTGTTCCGCCAGTGTTGCCGCCTTGGCGGCATCCCGGTCGGCGATGAGCAGACTCTCGCCGCTTTTGGCAACCGCCGCCGCCAGTGCGCCGCCCATATTGCCGGCGCCGATAAATCCGATGGTCATCATGAAGTCCTCCTTCCGGCGATCCCCCGATCGCCCTCAGCGTACCTGTCCGCTGCCGAAAATAATGTACTTATAGGTGGTCAGTTCCCGCAGCCCCATGGGTCCCCGGGCGTGGAGCTTCTGGGTGGAGATGCCGATCTCGCACCCCAGTCCGAACTCGCCGCCGTCGGTGAACCGGGTGGAGGCGTTCACATACACCGCCGCGCTGTCCACCGCCGCCGTAAAGCGGGCGGCCGCCGCCGCATCCTCGGTGACGATGGCCTCGCTGTGGTGGGTGGAATGGGCGGCGATGTGGCGAATAGCGTCCTCCACATCGTCCACCACCCCTACCGCCAGCACATAATCGAGAAATTCCGTATCGAAATCCCGCTCGCCCGCCGGAGTGCCGTCGATGATGGCAGCCGCGCGGCGATCCAGCCGCAGAGAGGCGGGATGCTCCCGCCCGGGATCGGTGAGCCGCCGGGATAGCCGGGGCAAAAACTCCGCCGCAATATCCCGATGCACCAGACACACCTCCGCCGCATTGCACACCGAGGGGCGGCTCATCTTGGCATTGTCGATGATCTCCAGCGCCATCCCCGGGTTGGCGGACTTGTCCACATAGATGTGGCAGATGCCGGTACCGGTCTGGATGCAGGGGACGGTGGCATTCTCTACGCAGGCTCGGATCAGCCCCGCCCCGCCCCGGGGAATGAGCAAATCCACCAGCCCGTTCGCCCGCATCAGCTCCGTGGCGCTTTGGCGGGAGGTGTCCTCAATGAGCTGCACCAGCTCCCGGGGCAGCCCCGTATCCTCCAGCGCATCCTGCAGCGCCGCCACAATCGCGGCCGCCGTGCGGTAGGCCTCCTTGCCGCCCCGCAGCACGCAGACGTTGCCGCTCTTCAGGGTCAGCGCCGCCACGTCGCTGGTGACATTGGGGCGGCTCTCATAGATAACCGCGATCACCCCGATGGGCACCGCTACCTTGCGGATGCGCATCCCGTTCGCGTGGATGGTCTCCTCCAGCACCCGCCCCACCGGGTCGGGCAGCTGCACCACCTGCAAAATGCCCTCGGCCATGCCCGCCAGCCGAGCCTGCGTGAGAGTCAGCCGATCCAGCATCACCGGGGAAATACTGCCCCGGGCGTCCTCCACATCCAGCCGATTGGCGGCCAGAATGGCCTCCTGCTGCGCCGTCAGCGCCGCCGCCATGGCGGCCAACGCCGCATTCTTCCGCTCCGTGGTCAGGACGGACAGCTCCGCCGCGACCTCATGGGCTCTCTGCAATATCTCCTGTGTCGTCATGCCTATATCTCCTTTGCCAAAAACCGGGTGCCTGCCGGCTCCCCCGCCACAATATCGTACAGCACATCGGGGTTTTCGCCGTTGGCGATCACCATGGGGATGCCGGCGGCGGTCGCCAGACGGGCGGCGTGTATCTTCGTGCACATCCCGCCGGTGCCCAATCGGCTACCGGCGCCGCCGGTCATGGCCTCGATCTCCGGGGTGATGTCCTCCACCACCGGCAGCAGCCGGGCGGCAGGGTCGGTATGGGGATCGGCCGTATAGAGCCCGTTGATGTCCGACAGGAGGATCAGCAGATCGGCATGGACATTGATGGCGACGATTGCCCCCAGCGTATCGTTGTCGCCGATGACGATCTCCTCGGTGGCGACGGTATCGTTTTCGTTGACGATGGGCAGCGCCCCCAGCTCCAGCAGCCGAAACAGGGTGTTCTGAAAATTCTGCCGCCGATCCTCATGCTGCACATCGGCGCCGGTGAGCAGAATCTGCGCCACCGTATGGTTATGCTCGGTGAATAGCTTGTCGTAGGTATACATCAGCTCGCACTGACCTACGGCGGCAGCCGCCTGCTTGGTGGGAATATCCTCCGGACGGCCGTCCAGCGACAGCTTGCCCACCCCCATGCCGATGGCGCCGGAGGAAACCAGCACCACCTGATGCCCGGCATTCTTCAGATCGCTCATAACGGTGCACAGCCGCTCCACACGCCGGATATTCAGCAGCCCGGTACGGTGCGCCAGCGTGGAGGTGCCGACCTTGATAACAATTCGCATAGAGAAACCCTCTCTTTTATGATAGCTTTATTGTGTTAGCATAGCACACCGCACCCCGGTTTGCAACAGAAAACCGCCTGAAAACCCCAAAAAACCGAAAAAGTCCGTCCATAGTTTTTCGGATTTTCCGCACAGCCATTTACATTGCGTATAATCTTCAAAAGTATTACACATTGTATTTTTCGAAAGTCAAAAACCCGGCGGATCGCTCCGCCGGGTCAAACAATGTCGCCGCTTTTATTTTAAGCCCGGGCGCAGAGTGGTTTTGTCCGGGCACCGGGTGGGGGTTCACGCCGCCTGCATCGGTGGTATGGAGGGCGGCCTCATGCCGCCGGTATCGGCTGCATAAGGGCGCAGCTCCGCCGCCCCGGCTTCATTGCGCGTCCGGCAAGCTCGCCGCGTCGATGGCCGCCAGCTCCTCCGCTGTGAACACCGTGTTTTGCACAGCCTGCACGTTGTCCAGAATCTGCTCCGGCTTGGAGGCGCCGATAAGCACGGATGTCACCACACCGTCCCGCAGCACCCAGGACAGCGCCATCTGGGCCAGAGATTGTCCCCGGTCGGCAGCAATCTCCTGCAGGCGCCGGATCTGCGCCAGTCGCTCCGGGGTGACGGCGGATTCCTGCAGAAACCGACCATCGGTGCGGATGCGGCTGTCCTGCGGGATGCCGTGGAGATAGCGGTCGGTGAGCATTCCCTGCGCCAGCGGGCTAAAGGCGATAATGCCCTTGCCCAGCCGCCGGGCGGTATCCTTCAGCCCGTTCCGCTCCACGGTGCGGTCGAAAATGGAATATCGGTTCTGGTTAATGACGAAGGGACAGTGCAGTTCCCGCAGAATAGCGCAGGCGCGCTCCATAGTCGCGCCGTCATAATTGGACAGACCGGCATACAGCGCCTTGCCGCTCTGCACTGCCTGCGCCAATGCGCCCATGGTTTCCTCCAGCGGGGTGTGTGGATCGGGGCGATGATGGTAAAAGATGTCCACATAGGGCAACCCCAGCCGGGTAAGGCTCTGATCCAGACTGGCCAGCAGATACTTCCGGCTGCCCCAATCACCGTAAGGGCCATCCCACATGGTGTACCCCGCCTTGGTGCTGATAATCATCTCATCCCGGTAGGGGTGCAGATCCTCCCGGAGGATCTGCCCGAAATGAGTTTCGGCGCTGCCGGGGGCGGGGCCGTAATTGTTGGCCAGATCGAAATGGGTGATCCCCTGGTTAAAGGCGGTGCGACACAGCTGCCGCATGGTTTCATAAGGCGCGGTGTCCCCGAAATTGTGCCACATCCCAAGGGATATGGCCGGCAGCCGCAGTCCGCTGTCCCCGCAACGGGGATAGGGCATGGTTTCGTAGCGCGTTTCATTGGCTTGGTACATACAGACAGTCTCCTTTCTCATCAGCTCCGCCCGGTATATCCGGGGCAGCGTCGTCCTAATTGAACCGGTACAGTAACTTTTGCACATCGTCGTCATAGAGGTTATTCCTGTCCACCGTCACTGCCTCGGTATACAGCTCCTTGGACAACTTTTCTCCGCTGATCAGCTTAGCGGCGCTCTTGACCCCCAGATAACCCATAGCAAAGGGATTCTGCACGATCAGCGCATCCATCTCGCCGGTCTCCAGCAGGGACAACGAGGCAATGTTGCAATCAAAGCCCACGCCCCGCACCCGTTCGGTGCGGTTGACCTGCCGGATGGCGGCGCCGACGCCCAGCGTCATCCACTCATTGAACCCCACCAGCGCATTGATCTCCGGATTGTTTGTCAGCAGATCGTGCGCTCCTTTCGTGGCCTCCTCCACGGTGCTGCCCACCTCCGCCGAGGCGATCACCACGGCGTTGGGGATATCCTCAATGGCCTCCCGAAAGCCCCTCTCCCGCTCTTTTAAGTTTTCGGTAGCGCCGACGGTATTGACGATGCCGACGCATATGGAGCTCTGCGTATCCAGCCGTTTGGACAGGATCTGCGCCGCCGTCCGCCCCGCCTGCTCATTGTCGGTGCCGACAAACTGACTCACCCCGTTCGACTGCACCCCGCTGTCCACGGTGATAACCTTCACCCCTTGCCGGAGCGCATCATTCACCGCTTCGACCGTGCGTACATAATCGACGGCGGACAGCACGATGGCATCCGCGCCGTTTGCCACCGCCTGCCGGATCAGGGCATTCTGCGTGGCGTAGTCCTCCTCCTGCTCCGGGCCGACAAAGGAGACGGACACCTGATATTCCGTGGCCGCAGAATTCACCCCGTCCTGCATCTTCTGGAAGAAATCCGAATCCACAGACTTGACAATCACCGCCACCCGAGGCTTGTGCTCCGCCGCCTTGCCGCAGCCGCCCAGCGCCGCCAGCACAAGGCAAAGACACAGACACAGACAGCCTACGCGCCGACGCTTATCCATGGCGTTCTCCCTCCTCCAGGATTTTAGGGATCCGCACCGTCACGGTGGTGCCCACATCCGGCTCGCTGTGGATGGTCAACCCATAGGGGCTGCCGAAATAGATATGCAGCCGGTCGTTGACGTTCTTGACGCCGATGCCGCCGGAATCGGTGCGCTGCTTTTCGAGAATTTTCCGACATTGCTCCTCAGTCATGCCCACACCGTTATCGGATACCGTCAGCAGAATATCCTTCACGGAATCCGATGCCTGCTTAACCGTAATGACGATCTCGCCCTCGTCCACCATCCGGTCGATGCCGTGATAAATGGCGTTCTCGATGAGGGGTTGTAGGGTGATCTTGTTGCACAGATAGTCCTCCAGTGCCTCGTCCACCTCAAACCGGTACTGAAACTGATCCCGATAGCGATAGCTCTGGATCACCAGATAGTTTTTGGCGTGCCGGATCTCATCCCGCAGGGGAATCAGTTCCCGGCCGCGGCTGATGCTGATACGGAAGAGCCGGGCCAGCGCCCCCACCATGCGGGAGGCGTCCTCCGTCTTCCCCTGTTCGCACATCCACTGAATGGAATCCAGCGTGTTATACAGAAAATGGGGATTGATCTGCGCCTGCAAAGCTTTCAACTCGGTCTTGCGCAGCTCGGTCTCCTCCCAGCGCACCTGCTCCATCAGCCCCCTTATCTGGGCCGCCATATGGGCAAAGGACTGGGAGAGCAATTGCAGCTCCGCCACCGATTCACGGGCAGGCTGATAGGTGAATGCCTCTGCTTTCGTTTCAAACTCATGCATCGCGTCCAGCAGCCGCCGCACCGGCCGGGTGACGATCCCGTGATAGATCCACAGCACCAGCGCCACCAGCACCGTACCGATGAGCTCCGCCAATATCGCGCTGAGCAGAAGCTGACGATTCCGTTCCCGGTACAGCTCGGCGGTATAGCTTTTTCCCACGATGCGCCAGCGTCCATCGTCGGTGGCGGCCACGGCCACAATGAAATTCTTCCGCGTATATACGCCGCTGCTCAGGTCGGCGAGGGCGTCCGTCTCCTCCTTGAGTCCGGCAAACAGCACCTGCTGCTGGGGATGGTAAATGATCTCCCCCCGACTGTCGGCAATAAAGCAATATCCGCGGCGGCCGATGCTGACGCGGTCAATATACTGAGACAGCGCAGAGAAGCGGAAATCCGCCACGATATACACCCCGTCGCCGCAGACCGGCTGCTCCACATGGGTGGCTGCAGTGACGACCCACAAGTAAGCGCCCTCGAAAGCGGTCTCCACATGGGGACGGGACACCGTGAAATCTCCGGCCGAGCGTAGCAGCGCAGGATCAAAGGACAGATCCTTATAGATCGTATCCTTCAGCCGATAGGCGCTGCCGGTACACAGCCGGATATCGCCGTTCTCGTTATACACCATCACGGCGCACAGCTCATCCTGCGAATCCGCCAGCGCGCGCACCCGATCGGTGATCTGCTCCATAGTGCCGCCCTTGCGGACCTCCGATTTGATGGCTGTCAGGCTGGAACGCATGGCCAGAAGCGTATTGTCCACCGACACCGCCGCCTGCTGCACCGCCTGCTCGGCGCTGAGCTGGGCATCCCGGGTCAGCGCCCGGCTGTATACGATGCCGAAAATCGCCATGGACACCGCTCCTACCGCCAGCGCAGCGACCACCATCGCCGTTACCGTCAGCGCCGACAGGCGCATGACTCTTCGTTGTTTCATGCAGATGACCGTCTCCGTCGCGCAGCCGCGATGGCTTCCTTTCTCTCAGACTCGGAACAACGCCGTCCCGTCCGGATGTTCCCCCTGTCAGCCGTCCTCGCCCCGGCTCTGGCTACGGATCCTGTTGGGGGATTCGCCGTAGAATTTCTTAAAGCAATAGCTGAAATAATGCTGGTCGCTGTACCCGCACTTTTCCGCGATCTCCAGCATTTTCATGCCGGAGCAGACGATCATATCGTAGGCCGCCTTCATGCGCCGCTCGGTCAGCAGCGTGATGAAATTCTTTTTCTTCGTTTTCTTGATGAGGGTGCTCAGATAGTTGGGGCTGACCGACAACATATTGCTCACCCCGGTCAGGGACAGAGTCTCGTCGGAATACTGCCGGTCGATGATCTCCACCACCCGGTCGCACAGCACCTCGCTGTCCCGCCGCTGCGACTGGGTAATGATGGCCTTGGCATCGTTGCAGAAAGAAATCAGTTCCTGCTGCACCGTCGCCTGACTGGTATAGGCGGTGATACGGGACACGATAGGGTTGGAGGACAGCAACCGGGACAGCGCCGCCTTGTCCGACACGGCGCTGACCACCCGATAGACGGTGGCGATGATCTGCATCACCAGCAAATTGGCATTTTCCGGGGTGCTGTGCGCATACAGCCCGTTGATGAACTCCGTCAGAGATGCGGCGTCCCCCACCTTCAGCAGCTGTTCCAGAGTGACCGCCACCTTTTCCGCCTGGTCGATCTCCAGCTCTACATCCCGCTCCTGGTCGTTGATGAAACGCACCTCTCCGGCTCCGTCGGTGGTATACCGGCGGGCGGTGATGGCCTGAAAATAGGCATCGGAGCAACAGGAAAGCTGGCGGAACTCCCGGCTGACCCCCACGGTACAGTGCTGTCGCAGCATCCGGCGGGCGGTCTGCACCAGCTCCCGCAAGGGCAGCTCCAGCAGATTCGACAGCTCTCCCGTATCGGAGAGAACCACCAGCGTGACCGCACGGCCGTAGACCACAAAGGTCTCGCTGGTGAGATACCGCTCCATTACCTTGCGGATAAACTCGGCATGGCTGCGCTCGGTGACGGCGTTTCCCTCTCCGTCCCGGAACTTGGACACCAGCACGCACAGCCGATATTCCGTTTGATCGGGCGGCAGCAGTCCCAGCCGCTGCGCCTCCTCCAGCAGTCTGTTCTCCGGCGAGCGGGTCTCGTTGCCGCCCAGCATGAGGGGCATGAGAAATTCTTCCATCTCCGCACGGCGCAGCTGCCGGGCGGTATCCGAGTCCGGCTGCTCCAGCACACTGCCCACCCGCTCATCCATCCGACGGCGGATGTCAAACAGCTCCTTGGATAATTCAGCGGAGGAGATCGGCTTGAGCAGATACCGGATGATGTTATATTCGATGGCGGTGCGGGCATACTCAAAGCTGTCGTATCCGCTGAGGATCACGATCTGGGTCGCCGGACGCAGCTGTCGCACCCGGGCAGACAGCTCCAGGCCGGAGATCATGGGCATCCGAATGTCGGTGAGGATCAGGTCCGGCTCCAGCGTCTCCACCAGATCCAGCGCCTCCACGCCGTTCTCCGCCTCGCCCACCACCTCAAATCCGGCGGCGGCCCACTGTACCTTGTTCACCAGCGCCCGGCGCTGCTCCTGTTCATCGTCAACCACAAGGACGGTATAGTTCATATAATTCTACCTTCCTCTCTTTGGAAATTCTCCGGGCGGCTCCCGCTGCTCCGCGGACAGCGAAAGCCTCCTCGCCTGTCCTGTTTATCATTATACCCTTTTTTTCGGAAAAAGCAACCGGCCGCCGTAAGTTTCCGACGGCGGGGAAATGCCGTCGGGACTCAGCCGGCAGCCGGTCACAACAGAGGAGAAAACAAAGAGGAACGCAATATTTTGAGTCGGCAGCCCTATCGCTGCCATTTGGCGTACAGCGTCATGGAGGTCTCCACCTTATCTGCGGCCATGTCCCAGGCACGGGTGCAGTCCCGGTCGGTATACCAGCCGGCAAAGCGCCAGCCCTCTTTCACCGGGTCCTCCACCGCCGGAACGGTTTCGGAGTGGAGCACCTTCACGCTGTCGATGTGGGAGCCGCCGTCGGTGTCGAACTTTACGGTGAAGCCGTTGTGCCGCACCACAAAGACGGTAACGAGTACCAATGCGGTGACGAGCACCGCCACCATGATGTTGGCGGACTTCACCGACATCTTCACCCGGGCATACAGCCCGCCGGAACGCCGGGGCGCCGCCTGGGTCGTCGCTTTTTCGTCCATTCCGACCGCTCCTTTCCGAAAAAATCCTGTTTGGAAGTATTACTTACGCGCCAGATACTTACGCATATCAATGGCACAGGCCACCAGAATGATCAGGCCCTTGATCACATACAGCATATTGGGGTCCACCGACAGGAAGTTCAGCCCCACGAAGATGATCTGGAGCAGGAACACGCCGATGACGATACCGCTGATCTTACCGGTGCCGCCGACAAAGGACACTCCGCCGATGACGCAGGCGGCGATGGCGTCGGATTCGTAGTTAAGCCCCGTATTGGCGGAGCAGGAGGCAATCCGGGCGCCCTCGATGAAGCCGGTGATGCCGTACATGGCGCCCGCCAGCACGAACACCAGCACGATGGTCCAGAACACATTGACGCCGGACACATTGGCGGCCTCTTCATTGGAGCCGACGGCAAACATGTTTTTGCCGAACTTTGTCTTGTTCCAGACGACCCACATGAGCGCCGTCAGGATGACGGAATACAGCACATAGCGGGGGACGGCCACGCCGTCCACCGTGAACAAGGCGCCCCGCACAAATTCCAGATAGGAATCGTCCAGCCCGGACAGGGTCTGCCCGTTGTTGCCCCCCAGCATGAGGAACATCAGCACCAGACCGAACACGATCAGCTGGGTAGACAGCGTGACGATAAAGGGATGGAGCTTAAATTTCGCCACAAAGAATCCGTTGACCAAACCGATGACGGCGCCCACCGCAATGACGATAAGCAGCACCGCCCACAGGGGCATCACGCTCAGATTCGGAAAGATCTTGTTCACATAGTCGCTTTTTTGCAGTAGCGCCGCCGCGATACAGGCGGTCAGGCCCACGCAGCGCCCGGCGGAAATATCCGTACCGGTCAGCACGATCGCGCCGCCGATGCCCAGAGCGATGGGCAGCTTCGCCGCCGTCAGCGAAATAATGTTGACGATGGAGGAGGCCGACAGGAACGCCGGCACCCGGATGGCAATATAAACGATTGCAATGGCGATGATGATATACATCGCATTGTTGAACAGCAGATCGGTCACCGCGCGCCGCTTATCCAGCCCCGATTTTGCCCGGAATTCATCCAGATTCCGCGCCAGACGGCTTTTCTTCTTTACAGCTTCTGACATGAATTTTCATCTCCTTATGCATATTTGGCGGCCAACGCCATGATTTGCTCCTGAGTGGCGGTGGCGGCATCGACCTCGCCCGCCAGCCGTCCGCCGGACATGACCAGTATGCGGTCGCAGACGCCCAGCAGCTCCGGCATCTCCGAGGAGACCATCAGCACGGTTTTCCCCTTTTCCGCCAGGTCGATGATCAACTGGTAAATCTCATATTTGGCGCCCACATCAATGCCCCGGGTTGGCTCATCCAGCAGCAGCACCGTAGGGTCGGTGAGCAGCCACCGCCCCAAAATGACCTTCTGCTGATTGCCGCCAGACAGGGAACGTATCTTCGTCTCCTGATCGGGAGTCTTGACGCGCATGGCCTGAATACACCAGTCGGTGTTTTTCTGCTGTTTCTTTTTGCTGACGAAGGGGCCGGTGCTGCACTTTTTCAGGCTGGAGACGGTTGCATTCTCCCGGATGTTCAGAATCCCGAAGATGCCCGTCGCCCGCCGCTCCTCCGTGAGCAGAGCAAAGCCGTTTTTGATGGATTCCCGGGGATTGCGGTTTTTCACCGGTCTGCCGTTCAGCCGGATGGTGCCGCTGCGCCGGGTGGAAACCCCAAACAGGTTCTCCAGCAGCTGGCTGCGGCCGGAGCCGTCCAGACCCGCAATACCGATGATCTCGCCCTTGCGCGCCTGAAAAGACACATCCCGCAGCTTTGTATACATATCGGAGAGCCCCTCCGCCTCCAACAGCACATCCCCGATCTGATTATGCTTGGGGGGATAGATGTTGGTCAGCTCCCGTCCCACCATGAGCTTGATGATCTCGTCGGTGGTCAGGTCCTTTGCCTCCCGGGTGGCCACCCACCGGCCGTCCCGCATGATGGTCACTTCATCGGAGATCTCCAGAATTTCTTTCATTTTATGGGAGATATAAATGATCCCGCATCCCTCATCCCGCAACATACGAATGATGCGGAACAGATGCTCCACCTCTTCCTCGGTCAGCGAGGAGGTGGGCTCGTCGAATACGATCACCTTGGCCTGATAGGAGACCGCCTTGGCGATCTCCACCATCTGCCGCTGAGAGACCGGCATCTTGCTCATGATGGTCTTGGGGTCCACCACGATCCCCAGCCGGTCAAAGACCTCTTTGGTGGCGGTGTACATCTTCTTTTCGCTGGTCAGCGGCACTCCCCTCGCCACCGTGGGGAACCGTCCCAGCCACATATTGTCCATGACGCTGCGCTTGAGCGCCTGATTCAGCTCCTGATGCACCATGGCTACGCCGTTCTCCAGCGCCTCCCGGGAATTCCGGAAGCTGACCTCCTGTCCCTCCAGGAAAATCCGGCCGCCGTCCTTGGAATACACCCCGAACAGGCACTTCATCAGGGTGGATTTACCGGCGCCGTTTTCCCCCATCAGCGCGTGTACCGTGCCGGCCTTGACCGTCAGACTCACGCCGTCCAGCGCCTTGACGCCCGGAAATGCCTTTTCGATATTTTCCATACGCAGCAGCACCGGCCGCGTGTCCGCCGGCTGTGTCTGCGTGGCTAAAATCCGCTCGTCCGCCATATGTGTTTCATCTCCTATCTGTTGTGTGCTCGGTCCGGCCCGGCCGGGGCGGCACATATGCCGTCCCCGGCCGAAAGCCGGCTGCCGCTTATTCGCCGGTATAGGTGCCGTAGGGGATGTTCACCCGCCACTCGCCTACCTTGTTGGCCTCGTCGATGCCCTCGAAAGTGCCCTTAGCGTTGATAAAGTTCTGCACGATGGTGGAGATCGCCTTGGCCATACCGTCGGCATCCTGCTTGATGCTGCCGGTCATGGTGCCGCTCGTGATGGCAGTCTTTGCTGCCTCGATGGCGTCCACGCCGAATACCGGGATGATCTTGCCACCCTCTTTGTTATAACCGTTGGTCTGCAGAGCGGAGATGGCGCCCAGCGCCATGTCGTCGTTGTTGGCGATGACCAGCTCCACCATGTTGTTGTTGCTCTCGCTGTAACGGGCCAGGATCGTGGACATATAGTCGGTAGCCGCCGCCGCTGCCCAAGTGCCGTTCTGGTCCACCAGATACTTCTGAGCGTTGGAGGAATCATAGAATTCCAGCGCCGGTTTACCGGCCGCCGTCAGGATCGCATCCGCATCCTCCACACCGTACTTGGTACGGGCGATAGCCTCGGCGTTGCCTTCCTGACCCTTGAACATCACGTAGCTGATCTTGCCGTCGCCGTTGAGATCCAGCTTATCGAAGTTTTTCAGCACATAGTTGCCCACCAGCTCACCCTGCATATGGCCGGCCATCTCATAGTCGGTGCCCACGAACACGCATTTGTCATAGCTGGTGACGACGCTCTCATTCACGGAGCGGTTGAAGAAGATTACCGGGATGTTCTTCGCCTTCGCCAGATTCACGATGTTCTGTGCCGCATCGTCGGAGCCGGTGTCCACCACATTGACAATCAGCGCCCGGGAACCCTTGGCAATGGCCGTGGTGACCTGCTCGGTCTGGGTGGTCTGGTTGCCGTTGGCGTCGTAATTCTGGTATTTGATGCCTGCATCCTTCAGCAGCTTATCCATTGCGGAACGCACACTGGAGATGTAGGTATCGCCGTAGGTGTAGTAGAAAACCGACACCTCGCCGTCCGTACCGCCTCCGGTACTGCCGCAGGCAGCCAGCCCGAGAACCAGCGTCAGCGCCAAAGCCAGCGCCATCAGTTTTTTCGTAAAGTTCATAGTTGTTGCCTCCTTTTAGGTGTTTGATTTTTTCACGACTTTCCGTGTCGCTGGCTTCATTATAGGAACTCGAACGCGGAATTTGAATGGGATATTTTAAGCAGTATGTACGAAAATTTACAACAACACAGTGGACTACTGCATAACTTTACCACTTCTTTCCGCCAAAGCAAATGGTCGGAAACGATGGAAAACCCAAACAGAAAACGATCCGGAGAAACCAAGTCGTTTCCCCGGATCATCCGATGCTCCGGACCGCCTTTCGCGATCCGTATTGTCTCAGTTGCCGCACTCGATGCTGATGGTGTTGAACTGCTCCAGCAGCTGCTCCACGGTGGCCTGCCGCTTGGCATCCCCCGCCAGATCCAGCACCGCCTGTCCCTGATGCATCATCAGCAGCCGGTCGCCGTATTCCACGGCAAAGCGCAGATTGTGGGTCACCATCAGGGTGGTGACCCCCTTTTCCGCCACCAGCCGACCGGTCAGCTCCATGACCGTCTCGCTGGATTTGGGATCCAGTGCCGCCGTATGCTCGTCCAGCAGCAGCAGGTCGATGTCGTTCATGGTGGCGATCACCAGCGCCAGCGCCTGTCGCTGACCGCCGGAGAGGCTGCCCACCGCCACCCCCAGACGCTCCTCCAGACCCATGCGGCAGCGCGCCAGCAGCTCCCGGTAATAGGCCCGACGTCTGGGGTTGACCGCTCTGCCCAGCGAATAGGCGCGGCCCTTGTTGTCCGCCAGCGCCATATTTTCCAGTATCGTCAGGTCGGCGCAGGTGCCCTTCTGGGGGTCCTGAAACACCCGGCCGATGCGGCGGGCACGCTTATATTCCGGCCAGCCGGTGATGTCCGTTTGGTTGGCGTAGATGCGCCCCTCATCCGGCAGCAACGTGCCGCTGATGAGATTGAGCATGGTGGTCTTGCCGCTGCCGTTGGAGCCGACCACCGACACAAAGGAGCCGTCCGCCACCGTCAGGTTGAAATCGGTGAACAACCGATTTTCGTCGGGAGTGCCGGGCTTAAAGGCCTTTTCGATGTGTTCCAGCCGGATCATGCCGCCACCCGCTTTCCTTTTTTCTTCACGGAGCTGAGCACCAACGCCACGGTGAACAGCGCCGCCATCAGCAGCTTATTGTAGGCGGAGGGCAGTCCCACCGCCGACGCCAGCACCAGACATGCCTGGTAGAGAACGGAGCCCAGAATCACCTGGGTGGTGGGGCGGAGAAACCGCACCCGGCCGAACAGAGACAGTCCGATGATCACCGACGCCAGCCCGATGACAATCATGCCCAGCCCCATATCCTGGGTGGCGCTGCCCCGGCTCTGGACGATGAGCGCTCCCGCCACGGCGGCGTAGCCGTTGCCGATGGCGAGCCCCAGAATTTTACTGCGGCCGGGGTTCCGGCCCAGCATGGTGACATATTGGGCGTTGTTGCCCGCCGCCCGCAGCAGCAGCCCGCATTTGGTCTTGAAGAACAGATCCATCAGCACCTTGAACAGCACCGCCACCACCAGAAACACCACCAGCTTACGCACGTAGAAGCCGTCAGCCACCTTGGGCAGCAATGTGGCGGGGAACACCGTCAGCAGGGTATCCCGCCCGGTCATCATCACCTGTGCGCTGCCCATTGCTTTCAGGTCGCCGCCGTTGATGAGAGCCGCCGCCACCAGATTGACGGAAATGAGCCCGGTGGACACCAGAATGCCGCACAGCAGCGGGCGGATATGCAGCTTCACGTGCAGCAGCCCGGTGACGGCCCCCGCCGCCGCCCCTGCCAGCAGCGCCGCTACCAGCGCCAGATAGGGGGTGATGAGGTTGCACAGCAGGCTGAACACCAGCCCGCCGGTCAGCACCGTGCCCTCCACCGACAGATCGGGGAAGTCCAGCGTACTGTACGATACATAAAATCCCATGGACAGCAGGGAATACATCAGCCCGTCGGACAGGAATATACTCAGATAGTTGAACAGCATGAATCGTGCTCCTTTTCGGCAGGATCGGGCACCGACGGCTTCCGTCGGTGCCCGGATGGCTTACTGCTTTGTGGTGACCTTCTCCGCGCCGGCATACTGCTCCGGAATGGTCAGCCCCAGCGCCGCCGTCACATCGGTGTTGATGACCGGGGTCGCCTCGGTGATGGACTCCACCGGCATCGTGGCCGGCTTCGCCTCACCCTTCAGCACCCGCACCGCCATGTCGCCGGTGGTCTTGCCCAGCGCCACATAGTCGATGGACATGGAGGCCAGACATCCGTTGGATACCTGCTCCACCTCGCTGCCGTAGACCGGGATCTTCGCCGCGTTGGCCGCATCCAGCACCACGTTCAGATTTTCCACTACGTTGTTATCGGTGAAGTTGTTGATGCAGTCCACCTTGCCCGCCAGCGCCGCGGCTGCCGCCGGAATATCCGAGGCGTTCTGCACGCCGGTGGCTTCAATGGCGATGCCCTGCTTATCGCACAGCTCCTGCATCCGCTTGAGGTTGGAGAGGGAGTTCTGCTCGCTGGTGGTATAGAGAATGCCGATGGATTTGGCGGTGGGCTGCATAGCCTTGATCAGCTCCACCTGCGCCGCCAGATCCAGCACATCGCTGGTGCCGGTGCAGTTGCCGCCGGGGGCGTTCATATCCTTTACCAGATCCTCTGCCACCGGGTCGGAGACTGCGCAGAAGATGAGGGGAATATCCGTGCCCTCCACCGCCGCATAGGCGGCGGTCGCCGCCGGGGTGGCGATTGCCACAATCAGGTCGCAGCCCTTGCCCACCATATTCTGGGCGAAGGTGCTGCAATCCGCCGCCGCTGAGCTGCTGGAGCCGATCTGCCGCTCCACGGTGTAGTCCAGCCCGGAGGCCTCCAACGCCTGCACCACACCCTCATAGCAGTTACCCAGCGAGGGGTGGCTCATATACTGGATGATACCGACCTTCAATGTATCCTGCTTCTGGCCGCCGCAGCCCGCCAGACCAAGCGCCATCAGCAGCGCTCCACACAAAGCCAATGCCAACACACGTGTATACTGTTTCATCACTATTTACCTCTTTCATTCGTATGATCGTAAATCAATGGGCGGACGGAATCTCCACTGGGAGCGACGCCATCGCCGCCCCGGTTTCTGTGCTTTCATCGCTCTCAACTCCTTCAAAAATCATACAAAAAACGCCTGTCTCAACATTGCTGTTGGGACAGGCGTTATAAACAAACCTGCGGTACCACCCGACTTCGCCGGAGATGTATGCTCCGACGCACTCTCTCGCGCACCTCATGATACGCGCTCCCTGGATAACGGGTGGAGATCCCGGCGCCCCTACCGACCGCCGCTGCGGTGTTCGGTTTGCCCTCCCGAGCCCATTCGCCACCGCCGCTGTCGTCGCAATCTCACCGCCTGCGACTCTCTTGACACAGCCCTGCCTGTGGGTACTTACTCTCGGTCAAAGGTTTTACTTTTTCACAGTATAGCGCGCTAAAGCAGATTTGTCAACACCTTTTTACAAGTTTTTTAATTTTTTTGTAGCGTTACACTTGATGTGAGACCAGAGGGCATCGAAAAAGGCGATTGCGTTCGATGGAACAGAGTCACCGCAACAACCCCCGCCGAAAGGACCCAATCGCCACGGATATGGCAGCACAGGCACAGGAAAATTAATCTTCGAAGCCTGTAACTATTTCGTTTTTCCGGTCTGCATCATTGACAAATGAACCTTTGAAAAAAGCTTTCAAGGACTTCTGTGATGTGACCGGACGTGTCCCCTACAGGTGGGAAAAACTCATCCATGCGGCATCGACCGATTGCGAAACGAACGCACCGTAAGGCGCGTTTGTGTGGCGGTGATCCGGCTTGACATCCGGTCGCCGGGCGTACTATAATGGACACACGGAAACGAAAGGAAAGGAACCGAGGGCATGACGTATATTGAACTGTTTGACAAAACCGGGATCGAAAACATCTGCACCAGCCTGACCCACCCGCCGCAGCGGGTGATCCTGATCGGCGATAAGAAAAAGCGGCTGGAGGCTTGCGGGGCGCTCTACCGGCGGGTGCTGCTGGACCAGGGCAGCGAGGTGGAGTTTCTCTGCCGCTGTGTGAATAAAAACGACCTGCAGGAGGTGCTGCGGGTGCTGTCGGAGCTGGTGGAGACCTACGACGACTGCGTATTTGACCTGACGGGCGGGGAGGATATGCTACTGTTCGCCTGCGGCATTCTTCTGGAGCGGTATAAGGATAAGCATCTGCAAATGCACCGGTTCAATCTGCACAACAATACCATCATCGACTGCGACCTGGACGGGAGAACCATCTACGAGGGGAGCATGCCCCAGCTGTCGGTGGAGGAGAATGTCCGCATCTATGGCGGCGAGGTGGTCTATGCGGATGAAAAGCCGGGCACGACGCTGCACTGGGAGCTGACCGACGCATTCGTGGAGGATGTAGACTATATGTGGGAGGTATGCCGACCGGATGTGCGCCGCTGGAACACCCAGATGGGCGTGCTGATGGTGGCCGAGCAATTCCGTGTGCCGGGGGACGACAGCCTGACCTTACAGGTGCCGCTGGAATACCTCAAGGAGCGGCTGCAGCAGATCGGTGCCGCCTATATATTCGACACCACGATCCTGAGGGCGCTGTATCAGGGCGGGCTGATCGACATTTTTGAGGGAGAGTCCATCCTGTCGGTGGTGTATAAGGACGAACAGGTGAAGCGCTGCCTGACCAAGGCCGGGCAGGCGCTGGAGCTGAAAATGTACCTTGCCGCCCTACGCGCTCAGGAAAAGGATGGCGCCTATACCTATAATGATGTGAAAACCGGGGTATACATTGATTGGGACGGCGCGGCGCAGACCGAAAGCGACCGGGCCGACACGATGAATGAGATCGACGTGCTGCTGATGCACGGTGCAGTGCCGGTGTTTGTGTCCTGCAAGAACGGCTATGTGGACATGGACGAGCTGTATAAGCTGGATACCGTCGCCGACCGGTTCGGCGGGCAGTATGCGAAAAAGGTGTTGGTGGCCACCGCACTGGAGCAGGACAGCCCCTTCGCGGCGGTGCTGCGGCAGCGAGCCAGAGAAATGAACATCCGGCTCGTCGAGGATATACAGGACATGGACGACACGGAGCTGCAGCGGATTGTCCGATCCTTCTGGAATGTCTGATCGCGCCGCGCAGGCGAAATTTGTATAGGGAGAGGAAGCAACCATGACAATACAGGAAAAGCTGGGCATGAATTTTGATCAGCTGATGGAGCACGGCCCCATCAACATCGTGGCGTTCGGGGACAGTGTGACCCATGGAGCGGTGGGACTGGACGAGATCAACTACGAGACGGTATACTGGAACCGGCTGCGGCGCAAAATATCGGCGCTGCGGAATTATGTGCCGGTGAATGCCATCAATGCCGGCATCGGCGGGGTGACGGCCGCCATGTCGCTGGCGCGGATGGAGCGGGATGTGTTCAGCCATCATCCCGATCTGGTGATCGTGTGCTTCGGGCTCAACGACATCAACGACCCCCTTGAGGAATATACCGATGCGCTGGCCGCCATCTTCGATGCCTGCCGTCAGCGCGGGGTTGCGGCAATTTTTATGACCCCCAATATGCTGAACACCTACGTGACCGAGGATACCCCCGCCGAGCTGCGGGACTATGCGGCTAAAACCGCCGCCATGCAGAATGACGGCACCATGGATGCCTATATGCTGGCGGCCTGCCGCACCGCCCGGGAGCATGGGATCCCCGTGTGCGACTGCTATGCCCTGTGGAAACAGCGCAGTCGGACGGAGGATACCACCCGGCTGCTGGCGAACGGCATCAACCATCCCTGCGCAGAGCTGCATGAGCTGTTTGCGCAGGAGCTGTTTCGGATGCTGTTCCCGGACTCGGTACCGGAGACGTCGGGCGAAAGCACCATGTGGCGCGCCTGACACCGGAAAGAACCGGCCGGCCGCCAGGCGATTGTCCCCCGGATGCGCCGGTGGGTACGGAGCGGGAATGCAGCTCCGGACCCTGTCGGGCGGCGTATCGGCGGGCTTTGCCGCCATGTCGGTGCGGCGACCGGTTTCGCCGGGCAGAATTCCGCGGTTGCCGCGGAATACCGAAAAATTCTGATCCGTAAAGGAGTTTGTTTGCCATGTCCGATACCATTGCTGCCATCGCCACCCCTGCGGCACCCGCCGGTCTGGGGGTGGTGCGCCTGTCCGGGGAGGAAGCGCTGGCGGTGGCCGCCCGGGTGTTCCGCCCGGCAAACCCGGCCCGTTCCGCCGAACGGCTGGCGGGATATACCGCCGCATACGGCCATGTATACGATGCCGAGGGGGATATCGACGATTGCGTGCTGCTGGTGTTTCGCGCCCCCCGCAGCTATACGGGTGAACACGTGGCGGAGCTGTCCTGCCACGGAGGACTGTACCTGCTGCGGCGGGTGCTGCGGGCGTGTCTGGCGGCCGGGGCGCGGATGGCGCAGCCGGGCGAATTCACCCGGCGGGCATTTCTGGCGGGGAAAATGGATCTGACCCAGGCGGAGAGCGTGACGGCGCTGATCGCCGCCGACGGGCGGCTGGCCGCCCGCACGGCGCTGGCTGCCCATGAGGGAGTCACCTATCGGCGGTTGCAGGAGGTCAGGGAGGCGCTGCTGGCGGTGGAAGCCCAGTTCAGCGCCTATGTGGATTATCCGGACGAGGATATCCCGGAGCTGCACCCGGAGGCTCTGGCCCGGGTCATCCACCGGGCGCAGCAGACGGTACAGGGGCTTGTGGACACCTTTGACGCCGGGCAGGTGTTGCGGGAGGGGGTGGACACCGCTATTGTGGGATGTCCCAACGTGGGCAAGTCCACGCTGATGAATGCCCTGTCCGGCTGCGAGCGGAGCATCGTGACCGAGGTGGCCGGAACCACCCGGGATGTGATCGAAAACACCGTGCGGCTGGGAGAAGTCACCCTGCGGCTGGCGGATACCGCCGGCATCCGGGATACCGGCGACCGGATCGAATCGGCGGGGGTGGAAAAAGCGCGCACCCGTCTGCGGCAGGCGGCACTGGTGCTGGCGGTGTTTGACGGCAGCCGGCCGCTGACCGATGCGGATCGGGCGCTGGCGGAGGAAAGCTGCCGCACCGCGGCCATCGCCGTGATCAACAAGGCCGATCGACCGCAGCGGATCGACCGGGCCTTTCTGGAGGGCCGATTCTCCCGGGTCGTGACCTTGTCCGCCCGGGAAGGCAGCGGTCTGCCGGAGTTGGCGGCGGCGGTGGCGGACATCACCGGAGTGGAACGGCTGACCGCCGCCGAGCCGGTCCTGTCCACCGAGCGCCAGCGGGATTGCGCTGTGCGCTGCCGGATCTGCCTGGAAGAGGCGGATGCCGCTCTCGGCAGCGGCTTGACTCCGGACGCGGTATCGGTGAGTCTGCACGGGGCGATCGCCGCCATTCTGGAGCTGACCGGCGAACGGGCCACCGAGACGGTGGTGGATGAGGTGTTCGCCCGTTTTTGCGTAGGAAAGTAGTCGTTAGTTGTCGGCGGTTGGTCGTTAGTCGATCGCCTTTAGCAGATGGAAAACAGAAATCGGCGGGTCAGCGGAGCGACAATAGCGCAGCGGTGGCGCGCCACCGGTGACGCACCGGACCGCCAATCGTTCGCCGCTCCGAATCGTCGCCGTCCCCGCCGCCGCGGCCGACGATTCCCCCCCGGTGCCCCATGAGCAAAAAGAAAAAGCATTGCCCCGGCGGGCGCCGTGCTTTCCCTCTTCTTGTCCGCCACTCCCGGGAAAAGCCATGCAAACCAATACGCACGGGCATGGCCTATGTTTTGACGGGCACGGCACGATCTCCGATATGAACAGCCCCCATTGGTTAGACAGGTATGGCAAAATACCCGGACTAATAAATGGGGTGTTTTTCTACGCCCAAGAGGAGTACCGAATAAACGATATACGCCGGAATCCAAAAAAGATGGTTGCGGAAACCATGTTGGAGAAGGCGTTTGCAAGGATTCCGGACGGAACAGACCGTATTTTTCATTCCGATCAAGGTTGGCAGTACCACCGGATGCTCCGTGAGAAGGGTGTCCGGCAGAGCGTGAGCCGCAAGGGGAGCTGTCCGGACAATGCGATGATGGAAAACTTCTTCGGGCTGCTCAAAAGTGAACTGCTGTATCTGCAGGAATTTCAATCCATGGAACACTTCAAGCAGGAGCTGATCGAATATCCGGATTATTACAGCAACCGCAGAATCAAGGCAAAGCTAAAGGGCTTGCCGCCTGCAATTCACAGGCAGCAAGCCCTTTCGGTTGCTTGAACAGCTTTTATTCCAATTCTTTGTCTGACTTTTGGGATCACTTCAGATATGATGCGCTGCCGGTTTCTCGTGCCTTTTTATCGATGAAACTCCGGGCATACCATCTGCCCGGTACGATCTCCGCTCATACATTGAACAGGAATTCCACCACATCGCCGTCCTGCATGACGTATTCCTTACCCTCAGTGCGCACCAAGCCCTTGGCGCGGGCGGCCGCCAGACTGCCGCACTCCATCAGGTCAGTATACGCCACCACTTGCGCCCGGATAAACCCCCGCTCGAAATCGGTGTGGATCCGTCCCGCCGCTTTGGGCGCCGTCCAGCCCCGGTGGATCGTCCAGGCGCGCACCTCTTTTTCGCCGGCGGTGAGAAAGGAGATCAGCCCCAGCAGATGATAGCTCTTTTGGATCAGCCGATCCAGACCGGAATGCTCCAGCCCCAGCTCCGCCAGAAACAGCTGCTTTTCCTCCTCGTCCATATCCACCATGTCCGCCTCCATCTGGGCGCAGATGGGCAGCACCTCGGCACCCTGCTCCTCGGCCAGCGCCGCCACCTTCCGGTAGTGAGGGTTATTCTTCGGCTCGCCTCCCGAGAAATCGCCTTCGCTGAGGTTCGCCGCATAGATGATGGGTTTCGCGGTGAGCAGGGTCATGGTATTCAGCATCCCCTGCTCGTCCTCGTCGCAGACGACTGACCGGGCAGGTTTGCCGGCTTCCAGTGTTTCCTGCACCCGGTGGAGGAAATCCAGCTCCTTTTGCAGGCTCTTGTCCCCCTTGAGGTCCTTGGTCACCCGGGCAATGCGGCGCTCCACCATCTCCAGATCGGAGAGGATCAGCTCCATGTCGATGGTGTCAATATCCCGCAAAGGGTCGATACTGCCCTCCACATGGATAATATCGGGATTTTCAAAGCAGCGCACCACATGAACGATGGCATCGCACTCCCGGATATTGGCGAGGAACTTGTTGCCCAGTCCCTCTCCCTTGCTGGCGCCCTTCACCAGACCGGCAATGTCCACAAACTCGATCACCGCCGGCACGATGGGCGGTACCTTGCTGCCCTCGGTGTACATCTCCTGCAGACGGTTCAGCCGCTTGTCCGGCACCGCCACCACCCCCACATTGGGGTCGATGGTGCAGAACGGAAAATTGGCGCTCTGCGCCCCGGCATTGGTGATGGCGTTAAACAGTGTGGACTTGCCCACGTTCGGTAATCCCACAATTCCCAATTTCATTTATCTCCACATCTCCTTAAAAATTCTGGATTTATCAACGCTTTGCCTATCATGGTGTTTGGGACTTACGCCATTTATACGCCATTTATACGTGGGCCTTTATAGCACAAATCCTACCGGACTCCCATGGACGCACAGCCTGATTTATAGATTCAGTCGTGGCGTGAACATACCGGTCCATGGTTGCTATCCTGCTTGCATGACCCAGCTGTTTGGGGGGGACGTTCAATCGTCTACCGCTGCGTAAGCACGACGTACTCCTTCCCGCAGAAGGAAAAAGCCATAGCACCGGGTTCAAGTATAGCACAGGATGTCCTTTCTCACAAGCAGAATTTTATATTTTTGTGTTTTATTAAGCCCTGTCGATCACCGGCCTGATATCGTCAATACCTCCTCTTTTCGGTCTCCCGTCAAGGACAAAGCCGCCCCGGGCAATACAATCGCTGATTCTACGGGCCGCGCACCGCCGCAGGATCAGGGCCGCGCCGTTTCGCGCGCTGCCGCCGAGAGCTGCCGATAGGTTCGGACCATCAGTACGGCAGAAATCCCGGCGGTCAGAATATCCGACACCGGCATGGAATACAACACACCGTCCAGTCCGAAAAACACGGGCAGCAGCAACGCAAAGCCGACACCGAATACGATTTCCCGTACCATGGACAGCAGCGTAGACTCTGCGGCCTTACCCATGGCCTGCATGAAAATGAAGGTAGCCTTGTTGACACAGGCCAAAACGATCATGCACAGGTACAGCCGAAAGGCCTTGACCGCAAATTCGGTATAATACACGCTCTCATTTGCAGCACCGAAAATCTGTATCAACACCCGGGGGAACAGCTCGACGATCAGGAGCGCGACCGTCCCGACAGCGGCCTCCGCCACAAGCAGCCGCGTGAACAGCTCCCGGACCCGATCAAACAGCTTTGCGCCCATATTGAAGCCGACGATGGGAATGCAGCCAGCCGCCATGCCGATCACCACGGATATAACGATCTGGAAGAATTTCATTACGATCCCGACCACCGCCATGGGAATCTGGGCATACGCCGCCTGACCGAAGATTTCGTCCGCAGCGCCGTATTGACGGATCATATTGTTGATGGCCATCATCGCCGCAACCAGCGATATCTGCGCCAGAAATCTGCAGAGACCCAGCGAAAGCGTCCGGCCGACAATTTCGCCACGGAATTTCAAATCCGCACGGCGCAGCCGGATGATCCTTGCGCGGAACAGATACCATACCGCAAGAGCCGCCGTAACGATCTGACCGATCACCGTGGCGACGGCGGCACCCATCATCCCCCACCGGCAGGCGAAAATGAAGATCGGGTCGAGGACGATGTTCGTCACAGCACCGGCCAGCGTGGAAAGCATGGCGAATTGCGGATTTCCGTCGGCGCGGATGATGGGATTCATCGCCTGCCCGAACATATAAAACGGGATGCCGACAGTGATCCAGAAGAAATACTCCCTGGACAACCGAAAGGTCTCGTCATTGACCCGTCCGCCGAAGGCTGTCAGGATCGACTCGGCAAAGATCAGATACACTGCCGTCAGCGCAACACTGCTGATCACGCAAAGCACCAGAGCATTTCCGACGCTGCGGGTGGCATTTTCCGGCTTATTCTCCCCCAGAGACAGGCTGACGAAGGCGCAGCAGCCGTCGCCCAGCATCACCGCAATGCCCAACGCAATGACCGTAAGCGGGAAAACAACCGTGTTCGCGGCATTGCCGTAGGAGCCGAGATAGTCGGCATTGGCGATGAAGATTTGATCCACAATGTTGTACAGAGCGCCCACAAGCAGCGAAATGTTACAAGGCACGGCGTATCGGCCCATGAGCTTTCCAATCGGTTCGGCGAACAGCGGGGATGCATGATTTTCCATTGGTATACCCTCCTAAAAGCGCAAAAAAATAATGCGTAAGCCCAAACTGGACTTACGCATCTCTGCTACTCGTTGCCTGTATTATACCACGGGGAAAATTGATTTTCAAATGCTTTTTTCGCACTTTTTTGAAAAAACCGGGGGCTTTGTCCATGTAGGCGACGTGTATCCACGTCTGCATACCTCAAGCACAATGAGAAAAAAGCGACCTTGCGCCGGGGAAAACCGGTGCAAGGCCGCCTGATCGGTCGGTATCTTCGGTGCAAAATCGATTTTAGCGGATCGCTTGGCACCGTCAGCGCACCACACGGGCGTTGCCGCCGCCGGCCAGCTTGAGAACCTCCGCCTTGGTGGCCATGGTCAGGTCGCCGGGGGTGGTCATGGCCAGTGCCCCGTGGGCGGCGCCGATATTCAGCGCCTCCTCCAGGTCGCGTCCATCCAGAATGCCGAACACCAAGCCGGAGGCAAAGCTGTCGCCGCCGCCGACCCGGTCGAAGATCTGCAAATTCTCAAAGGAACGGGCCTGCACCAGCTTTTCGCCATCAAAGCCCATGGCGCTCCAATCGTTGAAGGAGGCTGAATGCACCGTCCGCAGGGTGGTGGCGGTGAGCTGCACATTGGGGTAGGCCGCAATGACCCGCCGCATCATCGCGGCATAGCCATCCAGCGACAGGGAGGTGAGATTCTCATCATTGCCCTCGATCTCAAAGCCCAGGCAAGCGGTAAAATCCTCCTCGTTGCCGATGAGCACATCCACATACCGGGCAATCTCCCGGTTCACCTCCCGGCACTTTTCCTGACCGCCGATGGATTTCCACAGGGAGGGACGGTAGTTGAGGTCATAGGACACCACCGTGCCGTACTTTTTCGCCGCCTTCAGCGCCTCCAGCACCACGGCGGCGCTGTTCTCGGACAGGGCCGCATAGATGCCGCCGGTATGCAGCCAGCGCACACCCAGTTCACCGAAGATATGATCCCAATCCACCTCGCCGGGCTTCAGCTGCGAGATGGCGGTGTTGCCCCGGTCGGACACGCCCAGAGCGCCCCGCACCCCGAAGCCGCGCTCGGTGAAATTGAGGCCATTGCGCACCGTGCGACCGATGCCGTCAAAGGGCTTCCACTGGATGAGAGACGTATCCACGCCCCCCTGCCGAACGAAATCCTCGATGAGATGTCCCACCTCGTTATCGGCCAGCGCCGTGACCACACCGCCCCGCAGACCGAAGCAGTGGGTCAGTCCGTAGGTGACGTTGTATTCCCCGCCACCGGCCCATGCATCAAACCGCCGGGCGCCCCGGATCCGGCCGTCGGCCGGGTCCAGCCGCAGCATGATCTCGCCCAGCGACAGACAGTCGTAGCGGCAGCTTTCCTTATCCCGTAATTGAATCATCGTACACACTCCTTTTAAGCAACAGCATATATGCCGGATTCCTGCATATTCATTGTACTCCGCTTTTCCTTAAATTGCAAGCACAGGCACATTTATGCAATCCAATCGGCACCCTCCTGGTGGAATTTGCAATTATCGGAGCGATGGCAGCGGCTTCTTCCTGCAACACCAGGTCCGGTTTACCCCCTTTAGCAGATACGGACAGCCATTCGCCGAACCGCACAGGCGTGTATACATTCGGCTACCGCGATTATTCCGTTTTTGTTTCTTCCTCAATGGCATCCGTCGGATTCTTTATATACTTGTTTGCATCCTTCAAAAAGCTCACAGCAATCATGACGATGACGATACCGATTGGAAACGCCGCCACGATGCTGACCGATTGCAGATTGGTCATTGAGCTTTCCGCAAACAGCAATGCGATCGGCAGCAGGATCAGCAGTATGCACCACATCAGCTGGATAGCCTTATTGGGCTGTTCCCCATCCTTCAGCTTATGATAGCTGTAACAAGAGGCCGTCAGCGCGATCGAATCGAAGGATGTGGCGTAAAACGCGATCATAGTCAGCAGCACGACAACCATGATCACCGGAGCACAGGGCATCGTTTTGATGATGCCGACGATCATGGAGTACAGATCGCCGGTTTCCTGATACTGGGCGATAAAATCAGCTTTTCCGGCGGTCTGCATACCCATGGAGTAGTTGCCCAACACCACAAAGCTGGCCAGCGTTGAACCGATCCCAAACATATATCCGCCGAGGATCGTCTGGCGCACCGTACGTCCCCGGGAGATGCTGCCGATAAAGAATGGGGCGGCAACACACCACACCATCCAGTAGGCCCAATAATAAATCGTCCAGGTTTGCGGGAAACTGGAAGTTCTCAACGGATCGGTAAAGGTGGACAATCCGATAAAATCCTGCACCATGCGGCCAAACGAAGCAAGGCCGGTCTCAATGATATACCGCATTTCTCCGCCAAAGAGCAGGACGTATGCAATCAGTCCGAAGAACATATAAATGCAGATGTTTGCCAGCTTGCTGATACCCTTGAAGCCGTGCAGCAAAGAATACGTGTACACCGCGCAGGTAATCAGCAAAATGATAATATTAATCACCGTGCGGCTGATTGTCACATGAAACAGCTCGCCGATGATAGCCGCCATCAGGGGAGTCGCCACGCTGAAGGTCGTTGCCGTACCTGCGAGGAGCGCAAATACCGCCAGAAGGTCGATGATCCGTCCGAGCCATCCATCCGTGTGCTTTCCCAAAAGCGGACGACAGGCTTCCGAATATTTCTGACGGTTCCTTTTGCGCACATGCAGCATGAAACCGAATGCGACCGCCAACACCAGATAAAATCCCCACGGTATAAAGCTCCAATGGAACAAAGGATAAACCCCCGCCCAGTCCTGAATGCTACCCATTTCCTCCAGGTGGGGATCCGTCGCATACATCACCCATTCCGAAAATGAATAGAACAGGATATCCGCGGCAAGCCCGCAAGTAAACATCATAGAGCCCCATGCGAAGAAAGAATACTTTGGCTTTTCATCGGGTTTTCCGAGAACGATATTGCCATACTTTGAACCAGCAATGTACAGGGACAGAATAAAAATTCCCAGCCCGATTACCAGATAATAGGTGCCGAAGGTATCACCGAAGAAAAACCGAACCTGACTTAACACCGCATTTGATTGCTCCGGCATAAAGAAGAAAAGAATGCACAATGCGACCACAATTGCCAGCGGCACCAATGTGATCATCCAGTCAATTCTGCCGCGCTCACTTTTGATTTTCATTTCAAGTATCCTCCTCATAAATCCGGTAACTGGCATCCAGAGCGATCAGTTCGCTCAGATTATCCACTTCGATCACGTCGCCCGCCTTCATCGGATAAATTCCCAGCTGATATTCCTGCGGATAGCAAAACATCGCGACATCGTCCCAGTATATCTGCCGGTTCTGCTTCTGCTCAAATTCAATCTCCAAATGGCGTTTGAGCCGCTTCCCGTCCTCTGCCGTCCAGCGAGAAATGCTGTACAGCTGCCATCCGCCTTTACCTCCGGTTCGGCTGCATGCGGTTACGATCCCATTCTCCACCGTTTGCAGCCATTCATCCGTTTCGCTATCCGTCCACACGCTGTTGTATCCGGAACGGTCGAATCCGGACGACAGCACCGCAGGATTATAAATAATCTGGTCGCCATCCAGAATGATCGCATTTTCAATATGCTCCCTCGCCACATAAAGAGAGGAAATATTGTTACAGGTATCGTAATACGGATTTTCGATCAGCCGTACACCCGGGTATTCCGTTTCCAATCCCCGAAACTGCTCCTTCAGGTATCCTATCACAACATATATCTTGTGGATTCCGTTCTTGTGCAGTCCGTTGATCACCGTGTCGATCATACGCACTCCGTTTACCTGCACCAGCGGCTTGGGAACCGAGCGCGTCACCGGATGCATCCGGTTCCCCAGTCCGGCCGCCATAATGATTGCTCTCTCAACCTTGTACATACACGCCGTCCCCGCTTTCTGTCTGCTTTTTCAGTTCGTCCTGTACAATGCGGTAATAGTCCTTCGCATACCGATATTGACACAGAGAATACTCGCCGAAGTCCACGCCGAGATTCCGCTTATACTCACACCAGTTGCTCCACAGCAGACCGCATACCGCAATGTAGCAATAGATTTTCGTTCTGGTAACCGCGTCACAGCCCTCGGTAAAATAGGCCGCGATCAGCTGATCCACCTGCCGCTTATTGTACAATGCGTAGATGCAGAACATTGCCACATCCACGTGCGGATCCTGCATTCCCGCATATTCCCAGTCAATCAGGCGGATATCTTCGGCACCGTCTCTCTCGACAAACAGGAAATTATCCGGCACGGCGTCAATATGGGTCAGCACCTTTTCCCCTGCATGTGCATCAATATACGGCTTTAGTGCCAACACATTTCTTTTCGTGCGCGCATAGTCCTTGTACACGGAGGGCGTCCCCCCCCACAAGTCTTCGTAAAATTCCAGCTGTCCAAAAATGTCGAACCCGTGGTCGACCTTCAGTTTAAGCCCGTGGAATTCCCGCAGACGCCGCATACATTTCTTTATATCCTCGGGATCCGACGAATCGCATACGCGGGCGCCTTCCAGATACTCTGTGATCTTATATCCGTTCTCCGGGTCGATATATACAATATCGTCACAAATGTGTTTGTCCTGTATGACGCGGTATACATCCGCCTCCTGCCGACGGTTGATCAGGCGGTCGGTCCCCTCGCCGGGAATTCGCATGATGTACCGTCTCCCGTTACAGGTAAACAGAAACGAGCGATTGGTCATTCCTTTTTTCAGAACAGCAATATTGGTTATATCCTCCGGCCGTGCGGACAGCGCCTTACAGATCACCTGTATGGCATCCGTCTTAAGCTGGTTGGATTGACTATCCAATTCCCGGAGCTGCTCGTAGGTGTTAATTTCCACACAATCGGTCGAATGCACAACACGGGCCTGCACCGTCATCCTGTCCTGCTCGTAGAGGGCCTCTTCCCAGAACGAATCATCGTACCGCCTGCTTCGGCAAAGCTCCTCGATCCGTTGTTTGACGGCCACAGCATCCTCCTTGGCCAGATAGCAGATACCGATCATGGCGTTTCCGGCGCTTTGCTTTGGCACCGTAACAAGCTCCATTTTGCGGTTGACCCGCACATCGCTATCGTCATCCACCAGATCACTGACCATATACCAGGAATACATTTCGTGCTCATGAAACGGGTTTACATCACACCAGATGTCGCATGGTATGACATAACAGTTTTCCAGATGTTCCTTCGCCAACTGTAGGGAATGCAGGTTGTTTTTGGAGGCATACGCGGGATTTACAATCAGCTCAACCCCGTAATCGTCAATCAGATACTCGAATTTTTCCTTCAGGAATCCCACAACAACATAAATTTCCCGAATTCCAACCTCGTGCAACTGCTTGATCAGCCGTTCAATTAACGGCTCCCCGTTGACCTCCAGAAGACCCTTCGGCACTTCTGTATTGATCGGAACCATCCGCATACCAAATCCGGCCGCTAAAATGACGGCTCTTTGGGGCATTTTCTGTGCATACTCCGTCACAGCTTGTTCCGTCGGGCGATACAATTCATCTATATAGCCCTCCTGCATCAACTGCTTCAGCGAGCGATTGACAACTCCCAGAGAATGGCCGGACTCTTCCGAAAGGATCCTCTGATTGACAAAGGAATCGCGAAAAATAGCGTTCAGCACATCGCATTCTTGCGCGTTCATGATTTTCCTCCTGCCAGTTTTTGTGAACAGTGTACCACAAAAGTCGCCTGCCGTCAATAGCTTTGTCAATCCTCATACCAACAATTGTGCAAGGAGACAATGGAACGCCGGCATGGCGGTATATTTTTGTCGTTAAAGTGCGAATTCCGGTCATGCGGCAAAAACCGATTTCGTACCCTTTTTCTCATCCGGAGAAAAGCTTTCACAACCGTCAAAAACCGCATCGAAACATCCGTCCTATTACGGAGTTTCTAAGCAAGATTCAAGGGCGCTTATCTGGCTTTCAATTGAATACTTCTCCACCGCTTTCCGGCATGAACGGCTCATGCTTTCATACGCTTGAACATCAGTCATCAGCAGGACCAATCCGTCAATGTACTCTTCATCATCCGTTGCCACGATACCGCATTTCCCATTCTGTGCCAGTTCTTTTGTCCCGGCAACCGGTGTCGACACAAACGGCTTACCAAAGTACATTGACTCAACTAACGTTGTGGGGAATCCTTCTATATGCGTAGTCAGGCAGAACACCTTGCAGTGTGAAAAATAAGCATACGGGTTCTTTTTGTACCCGACGCATTCAAGACAATCATCCAATCCGAGCTCTTTGATCAATCGCACCACTTCCGCGTACTGTGTTCCCGTGCCCAGCATTTTTCCCGTCACAGACAGCCCGGCATCCCGCAGTTTCCCAAACAGCTGAACAAATCGCACGGGATTCTTGTTTTCATCAAATCGGTTACAGTACAGCAGATCAAAATCGACAACATCCCCGTCGGGGACCATCTTTTGAAATTCGTACCCGTTATAGATGGTCAAGAGCTTTTCTGCACACTCCGGGAATTCCGTGATCAGCGATTCCCTCGTGGTCTCCGATATGGCTACAATTGTATCGACATTTTTGAATGCCTTTGCCTGCAGCTTTTTTTGGCGCTTTTTTTTCTCAAGATCATAAACAGAGCTATGGATCCATGATATTCGTTTTTTACTCGAACGGTTCAGCAAAAAGGTCGGAATCAAATAATTGAAAGATATCTCCACATCGTATGCCCGGTTAAGACACACTTTTCTGACAAGAACAGGCCATACCTTTATCAAAAATCGGTTGATAAACGCATTCAACGCTTTGCGAAACAGACTTTTTTTCGTGATGTCTACGATCGGAGGGAGGATTTTTACATGGGGGTCGACTGTTTCCATTTTATCGGAATGCAGGTATTCCAGAACTTCAATGTCATATTTTTCATAATCCATGTGATTGACGATATTGGCCAATATTTTTTCCGCACCGCCGCCATAACTCAAGGACCAAATTATAAATAAAACACTCTTCCTGTGTTGCATCACATCAACTCCTTATACTTATGACTGCGCATAATGATCTCTTTGATAAGCACCACTACAAACGCTTGGAAAATATAGGTGCAGATCACACCCGTCAGTCCATACCCTTGCACAGCAAACAACAACATCACCAAATACACCATATTAACTGCCAGCAGTATGGGAATGTTGTATTTTACATAACCCAACGCCATAAATAAATTATGCGTCCCCATGGCCGAATTGGCATAACAGCAATACCCGATATACAAAATCAGCGGAATCACATACGGGGCGGGGTTGGTAATCAGCAGCTTGAGCCAGAAGCTGTGCGTCGTAGCCACGAAAACGGCACCCGCACCAAACAACATCAGCATAATCATCTTCAGTTTGACGGACAGCTTTTTGGCGCCTTCTACATTATCCTGCGTAATCATTTTGTTCATTTCCGGATAAATCACCTGACTGATTGGGTCGCCCAATTTATTGATCACCGATCCGATGTTTCCGAACACACTGTATACGGAGGTCGCTTCAAAGCCCAAATACTTATTGATAATCAGCGATGTAACCTGGTTCACCGGCAGATCGATCGTAGATGTTAAATTGCTGTAAAAACTGAACTTCAGAAAGTCCGAACACCAGGATAGCTTCACCTTGTAAAAACGGATCAGTTTTTGCCGAATCAGTGTCTGAATCGTATAAAAGTCCATCAAGAGGAACTTAACTACGTTAGCAAAACAATCTACCAAGAAGAAAGAAATGAAATCGCATTTCATGATAAAGCAAACGAGAAAACCGACACAGCGGATCACCGCACTCGTGACATTTGAAATCACCACACACGAATATCTCTCATAATACCGCAATACGCCGATGGATGTGCCCTGGAAATACAGCATATAGACGCACAGATAGAGTACGCAATATCGGGATATTTCTACATCCCATCCCATAATGCGAATCACAAAGCTTTTCAAAACAACACCGAAAAGCAACGTGGCTACCAGACAAACGCCGTCCAAGATGACCGCCCACTTCACATAGAGCTTGGACATTTCGAGGTCCTGCTCTTTTTCCGATTTTGCCAAAAACTTGATCAGCGACTGAAATGTCTTGAATGAAAATAATCCGTAAAATAAATTCGTGTAAGTCTGCACGGCCACCAGAATGCCGTGCTTGTATGAACCGATAGCATTGACAATAAAAATAGTCGCCAGAAATCCGAAAACGGAGCTGATACCTTCTCCGGAAAAAATCAGCAAAAAGTTCTTTATGAGACTACTTTTCGAAATTTTTTCCTTTATCCAATGTATACAATTGGCCATTTCCAATACGTTCCTTTATCCCAGAATCTTCAAACGGTACGGCACGTGTCGACCGATGCCATAGCAGACGGCATCTTTTCGCTAGTATGCCAGCATAAAGAAGTATAACCCGCTGCATCCCTACAATATCAGATTTTTCTCTGTGATCTGTTCATTTTCTGTGTAGGGGAAATCATACAGATATTCCTTCAACTGATCCTCTATATACCTTGCCTCCTCTATATACTCCTCCTTTTTTCGGAACAATTGGGTGTTGATACGGGATTTTTCCGGAATCAACTTTGTCTTTTTGCGGGTGTGCGCTTCCTCTCGGATACCCAGAAATTCAAAAACCGCACACACTTCGGTATCATATCGATAAATCAAATCTTCAAAGTGAAGGCGCATCACGTTCTTGTTGTCACAGGACTTCTCCGCCAACCGCATTTTTCTGTAATTTTTGCAAAACTCTGCCACATTAAAGGAGTAAGGAACGGGACAGTTGGCCTTACTCCAGTAGTATTTGTTCAACAAAAACACATCCCGAGGATCCCGTTCAACCACAAGGGCCTTGCAATTATCCTCAAAATAGCTCTGCATTCTGAACAGGTTATGCGGCAACAGGAATTGATCTAAAATAACAGCCGTCTCCCGCGCTCCCATTTTTGTGAAAAATCTTTCTATGAGAATTTTTGCGGCGCTGTAGAACTCCTCCTTTGTGGCATAGGAAATCCACATCTCGTTATATCGAATGCCCGGTTTCATCTGTATTTTTTGAAAACTGACCATTTTCAGCGCCTTTGCGATTGCTTTCTTCAGATAGATCCTGAAATTCGGATTTTCCTGATAATACCAGTAGGATGCCGTAATTTTTTCGCTAATCAGAGAATTTACAAATTCCGTGCACCAATCCAAAAACTCCGGTGCGATCTTATGGGCATAATCCGCCACCCAATAACGCCGGTTTTTATATAAATTCTTCATACACTGATAGAAAGAGTGCAGTGCCTCATCGCTTCGAACAGCGGTATTGCCAAGCAGTAACTTATCCTCCAGATCGAAAACCCCATCCGGACAGTGCATAAACACATATTCAAAGTTTCCGTTCGCACAGGAATATCCATCCACTTCGCTCAAAAGATCGGTGATTGCGGATGAGCCGGAACCCATGTATCCGGTCGGAATTACGACTTGATGTTGCATCTTTCGAATCTCCAATTCTCTATAGTTATCTCGGAAAATGACCCATCAACACAGACCGGGTCAGGTAGATCGGGCGCGCCGTTGCCTCTCATGCATTTTACTGTGCTCCACAATATTCTTATAAAAAAAGCGATTCCGCAACATACGCAACAGACATCGGATTTTCACCACACAGGAACGGCTTTTTAACATAGCGCATTTTGTGTCCTCATATCGTTGCAGGTTGGAAAAGTCTTTCTTGTAGACCTCAGATTCTAAATAGTGGTTGATTTCCTCAAGCGGGACCGTTCGACCCTGTACAGCGCCTTCTGCCAAAAAATACATCGTTAACTTTTGCTTGACATTGGCCGACATGGAAATACCACTCGTCCGGATACGGTAATACAGCTTTGCCTCGGACAAATTGCCAATCTTGTAGCCTTGAGCAATCGCTCTGAGGATGAAATCATAATCCTCACATGCATAAATGGCTCGATATCCATGCAACGCATCATATACTGCCTTCTTCACCAACCAGGTCGGATGCAAGACGCAACTGCCGTATTTTTGATACTTTATAATACTTTCAAAATCAGCCGGCACCTTCAGTTCTCCTATTTCTTCCCCTTTTTCGTTGATCTTGACGACGCTGGTACCCACCATATCATAATCGCCGGTCTGCATAAACGCCAACTGTTTTTCCAGTCTGTCAGGGTAAGAAATATCATCTGCATCCATCCGCGCCACATATTCACCACTGGCAATTTTAATTCCCTCATTGAGGGAATATACCAAACCTTTGTTTTCATCATGCTTCCTGTATTGAATTCTTGTGTCGGAATCCCGGTATCTTTGCAGCGTCTCGTCCAGTTCTCTGTTATATGGATTATCATTTATGAGGATAATTTCAAGATTTGTGTGGGTTTGGTTGATAACCGATTCCACGCTCTTTTGAATCATGGAAATCGGCTCGTTATAGGCACTAAGCAAAACAGTGATCAACTCCATCAAATCACCCTCTATCCAGTTGTTTATTCCAAATATTCTTAATTCCAATTAAAAGGAACGGCAAACAGCCATAGCTGAGCATATCGTTATCGGTCATGTTCAATAATACAATGATACAAAAGACGGCACACAGAGAGGTATTGTTTTTTTCTCTCCTGCAAAAGGATGTCAGAACGATGTAAAAAAACAACAGTATGAGGACCCCATAGCGAACCAGCATATACATATAAGCGCTGTCCAGAACAATCCCCTGGTACACATACGAATTCACATTGACCTCAAAACCTGCATAAGCGGAATATGTCATGCGATTGATCAAGTGTATACCATAGCTGTCTATCGCAGATGCTCCGAGCAGCGAACGATTTGTAAAAATCGAATCGTATACGTTCCACAAAGGCAACAGCACACCCTTTGACCTCAAAAAAGCCGGCAAAATAGCCAGAATCATACAAAACAAGGTGATCCATTTCGAAACAAACTGAACCGGCCGATTCATTATCTGTCGAAAAAACGTGCTTTGCATGGTCAGTGAGAACAGCGAGAGAGCTAAGATTCCCACAAGAGCATTCCGACTTTTACAGTATTTGTAGGTAACCACACCGAGGAGCAGGAATATTGCCACTATCCAGCCCTTAATTTTCCCGCCTGTGCCATTCATCCCAATATAGTAACACAGCATATAACAAATGCCCAGCGGCAAAACAGCGCTGTGCTGAAACCCGAAAGCATGCCTTGCCTCGGCGCTAAAGTCCGTACGATAAGACAGAACATCCGGCAACAACCCGACTGCAAACAATAGTAGTGTCAAGCCGACACCCACCAAACAGCACACAAACGAAAGTCTGAATATCTCCCCATCATCTATCGTCATAGAATTGTAGCTGAGCAACACCACAATGGCCAGGAAGAAATCACCTGTGCAAACCAGCACCACACATCCCGTAGAAAAGACAATCATCAATTCTTTGAAGGTGCTTTTCCTCCACGTCCGATATACCGTACTTACCGCCAGCACTGCCCAGGAGGACATTTTTAATAGCTTGATAATTGTGGAAACCTCGACGGTAAACGCGACATCCTCTAAGAACAGGGCAACAAATAGTATAATAAAGCTAATGCCGAATAAAAATTCATTAACTCGTATATTACGCTTCATTACTGTCATTGTCTAACTCCACCGACTTTTTTTACTGCGTATATATTCTAAAACCGCTCTCGGTGTCCTCACACGGAATAGCATTAATCCTATCTTTACTTTCTTTCTGACACCCGGATCCCTAGAAGCTTCACCGGCGTTTTTTTTCAAAAAATCTTTACAATATGCAAATTCCGCGCTGTTGACAAACTCTGCAGAAGCGGTCACATATAGTCGAAAGCAGTTGGTACACTGATAGGCCAGAGCAGCCATCTTTATCCGGTCATCCAGAACTGCAGTCTCCTCCATAATCTTCTGCCCGATACGGATAATGTCAAACTCCTTATCGTCAAAGGTAGCCGTTGTTATACTGTTGTGCCTATGACGATACGCATACAATCCGGAGGCGCTGTAAACCACCCGGCGGGACTCCAGCAGAACCTTAAAAACGAACTCGTTATCCTCAAATCTCTGCCCTTTCACAAAGCGGACCGCTTCCAAAGATTCTTTAAAATACAGCTTTCCGCAGGCGGACGTAGGAATCCGCTTTTGATATAAAAAATCCGCAAGAGCTTCGTCGCGCTCCATCACAGCAATCGCGTCGTCGTAGGAAAAAGCCGGCACCTCTCCATCGTAAAAATGCGACAAACCACACACCGCGAGTGCAACATCCGGGTATGTGGTAATCAGCGTATGAAGTCGTGCAACAATCTCCTTATCTACCACATCGTCAGAATCCACGAACATGACATACTGACCTGCCGCATACTCCATCCCGTAATTTCTTGCATCCGACAAACCGCCGTTGATTTTGTGCAACACCCGGATTCGCGTGTCCTCTCTCGCAAGTGCGTCGCACAGTTCTCCGCTTTGATCGGTAGAACCATCATCCACCAAAATAATGTCCAAATTTCGATAGCTTTGCGCGATTAAACTCTCAACACACACTTTTATATACTGTTCAACGTTGTATACGGGAACAATAACACTTACCAAATCCATTATTCAGTCCCTTTCAGACCCCACGAACACCTCCGCATACCGCTCTGTGATATAATCCCAGCTATATGCGTCTCTCACCCGCCTCCGGGCCTTTTCGCCCATGCGGGCGATCTCATCTGCGTCCATCGTATCCACTTCATCAATCAGCCGCGCCAGGTCGCCCTCGTACCGGGTCCAATACAGGGCGCAATCCTCCGCCACCTCCCGGTTAAAGCCCACGTCTACCAGCAGGTTTAGATCTGTGCTGCCCAGCGCCTCAATCAGTGACGGATTCGTGCCCCCCACCGTGTGCCCATGAAAATAGGCATAGGCATTCTCCCGGATTTTTTTCAGCAATTCCTGATCATACACGGTGCCGACAAATTTGATGCGTGGGTCGCTTTCGAAGTGGAGTTTAGCCTCCAACTCCGCCAAAAAGCGGCCGTTCACATTGGTGATCAGAGCAAAATCCCGGCGGCTGTGGCTCTGCATAAACTCCCGGATCATCACCTCAAAGGAATTCTCCGGCACAAAACGCCCCACCACCAGATAGTAGCCCTTTTTGGTCAGCCCCTTTTCCCGATACCAGGCTGTGAGCTTTTCATCATCGTCCGTCAGCTTACTGGGAATCAGATCCGCTCCGTAAGCAATGAAGGTCGTTTTCGGATCCCGACCGCGGATTCCCTTCCCATCATAGCTTTCATGGATGTACCGCTCGATATTCACAGAATCGCAAATCGCCAGATCGCAGTATTTCACCATCATCCGTTCCGACAGCTTCCAGTACCTGCGAATAGGCGCCGACCATTTCGCCCGCATCCATTCATGGCCATCCGGATTGAGATATACCGTACCGCCCAGCTTATGGACCTTTCGATAATAATGCCCGGCGAACGGTCCGATGCGGCAGGCCATGATATATACGATCGGATGGGGAATGTGATTTTCCCTTATGTGCTTGCAGCAAGCCCGCAGCGCCGCCACGTCGTAGTAGATGGCCTGCGCGGGACCAATCTGCGGTACATGAATCTTAAAGCAGTGGGCATTGTGCAACAGAAACTCCCGGTCGTTCAGCTTCGTTGCGCCCGCGCACTTTGTCTCGTCCATGCAGCCGTCGCCGTTTTCCTTACAGGCCACGTGGTACTGTATATTTGACTGGTTCTGATGGTATTCCGTGAGCTTATATACAAATGTTTCATACCCACCGTAAGCGCCCATGGATTTGGCTCCCACCAGATACACATGTTGAATATCGCTTCTTGCCTCCATCTTTCTTCCATCCTCAATCATTTTATCTGCCGGGACTCTCCCTGAAAAACAACAAGCCCACAGTCATTCGCCGCAGGCTCGTGTGAATTGTCGGTGTGCTGCTGTCAGAACCGGAATGTATCCCGCAGCCCCAGCCATTTCTGATCCTTATCGCTAAGGGTCAGCGGGGTGCCGTCCGCCAGCGTGTAGCCGCTGCCGTCGGCCGAGCCGGGATAGCTGCCGGTGAGCTGCGGCCAGTCGATGCCGATGGCGGGGTCGTTCCACGCCAGACCGCCCTCATCGCCGGGGTGGTAGAAATCCGTCACCTTATAGCAAAATTCCGCCGTATCGCTCAGCACCAAAAAGCCGTGGGCAAACCCCTCGGCAATATAAAACTGCTTTTTATTCTCCTCGGTCAGCTCCACGCCGTACCACTGTCCGTAGGTGACGCTGCCGGCGCGCAGATCCACCGCCACATCAAAGACGCTGCCCTTGATGACCCGCACCAGCTTGCCCTGGGGATACTGCTTCTGGAAATGCAGACCCCGCAGCACGCCCTTTTTGGACATACTCTGGTTATCCTGCACGAACACCATATTCAGTCCGGCGTCCTGCATATCCCGCTGGTTATAGGTTTCCATAAAATAGCCCCGTTCATCCCCGTGAACGGTCGGCTCGATCACATACAACCCCTCAATGGGAGCCTTCGTCACCTGAATCTGTCCCATAGCGTTCAATCTCCGTTTCCGATTTCCTGTAAATACCGCGCCAGCGCATCCCGCCAGTCCGGCAGAGGTGTGAAGCCCATTTGCGTCAGCTTACGCTTATCCAGTCGGCTGTTGAAGGGGCGGGCAGCCTTCGACAGCCCGTATTCCTCCGTGGTCACCGGGATCACCGTCACGCCGTCCATCCCCGACTGCCGGAAAATCTCCCGGGCAAACTCCGCCCAGGAAATATAGCCGCCCTCGTTGGTGGCGTGGTAGGTGCCGAATCGCTCCGTCTCGATCATATCCGCCAGCAGCCGCGCCAGATCCAAGGTATAGGTGGGGGTGCCGATCTGGTCGTCCACCACCCGCAGGGTGTCGTGGGTCTCCCCCAGCCGCAGCATGGTTTTGATGAAATTTTTGCCGTTTTTGCCGAATACCCAGGCGATGCGGACGATGAAGTGCTTGTCCGTCAGCTCCTCCACCGCCAGCTCGCCGTCCAGCTTGGTGCGCCCGTATACGTTCAGCGGCGCATACGCCCGACAATCCGGCTCCCAGGGGGTCTCTCCCTGACCGTCGAACACATAGTCGGTGCTGATATACATGAGCTTGCAGCCCAATTTGCCGCATACGGCGGCGATATTCCGGGTGCCGGTGGCGTTGACCGCCGTGACCTTGTCCCGGTTTTCCGGCTCCTCGGCGGCGTCCACCGCCGTCCAGGCGGCACAGTGAATCACCGCGTCCGGCTGCACCCTCTCCAGCACCCGCTCTACGGCAGCGCTGTCGGTGATATCCAGCGGCTCATAGGGCATCTGCGTCACCGGGCTGCCGTCCGCGATCCCGCTGTAAGCGGGCGCCAGGTCCGAGCCGACACCCGTATGCCCCCGGCGGTGCAGCTCGTTCATCACGTCGTGCCCCAGCTGACCGGCTACGCCGGTTACCAATACTCTCATATGCCGTCCGTTCCTCCCGCCGCCTCAGCGGTTGCCGTACATTTTCTCATAATAATTCTGATATTCGCCGGAGATGATGGTCTCCCACCACTCACGGTTGTCCAAATACCAGCGGATGGTTTTTTTGATGCCCTCCGCGAAGGGGGTCTCCGGCAGCCAGCCCAGCTCGTTATGAATCTTCGTGGGGTCGATGGCGTACCGCATATCGTGCCCCTTGCGGTCCGCTACGTGGGTGATGAGGCTCTCCGGCTTGCCCAGCTCCTTGCAGATGAGCCGGACAATGTCGATGTTCTTCATCTCGTTATGGCCGCCCACGTTGTACACCTCGCCCACGCGACCTTTATGGATGATGAGGTCGATGGCCTTGCAGTGATCCTCCACATACAGCCAGTCCCGCACATTCAGCCCCTCGCCGTATACCGGCAGGGGCTTATCGTTGAGCGCATTGGCGATCATCAGGGGAATCAGCTTCTCCGGGAACTGGTAGGGACCGTAGTTGTTGGAGCAGCGGCTGATGGTCACCGGCAGCCCATAGGTGCGGTGATAGGCCAGCACCAGCAGATCGGCGCCCGCCTTGGAGCTGCTGTAGGGGGAGCTGGTGTGGATGGGGGTCTCCTCGGTGAAGAACAGGTCCGGCCGATCCAGCGGCAGGTCGCCGTATACCTCGTCGGTGGATACCTGATGATACCGCTCGATGCCGTATTTCCGGCAGGCATCCATAAGGGTGGCGGTGCCGATGATGTTGGTCTGCAGGAAGATGCCCGGGTCCTCAATGGAGCGGTCCACGTGGCTCTCGGCGGCGAAGTTCACCACCACGTCCGGGTGCTCCTCCTCAAACAGGCGGTTCACCGCCTCCCGGTCGCAGATATCCGCCTTGACAAAGCGGAACTGCGGATTATCCATCACCGGCGCCAGCGTGGACAGGTTGCCCGCGTAGGTCAGCTTGTCTAGGCAGACGATGCGGTAGTCCGGATACTTTTTCAGCATATGGAACACAAAGTTGCTGCCGATAAATCCGGCGCCGCCGGTCACAACAATCGTCTTTTTCATACGGTATCCTTTCGTTCCTTTCAATGAAGAATGTCCAGATATTTGCCATCCAGCACATCCTTGAGATACTGGCCGTACTGGTTCTTTTTCAGCTCCTCATACACCCGCAGCACATCCTCCCGGCTGATCCAGCCGTTGCGGTAGGCGATCTCCTCCAGGCAGGCGATCTTGCGGTGCTGGTGGGTCTCCACGGTCTTGACAAAGTTGGTGGCGTCCACCAGACTCTCGTGGGTGCCGGTATCCAGCCAGGTAAAGCCCTGCCCCAGCAGCTCCACATTCAGCGCGCCCCGCTCCAGATAGATGCGGTTCAGGTCGGTGATCTCCAGCTCGCCCCGGGCGGAGGGCTTCAGCTCCCGGGCATAGTTTACCACCCGATTGTCGTAGAAATACAGCCCCGTGACGCAATAATTGCTCTTGGGGTTCGCAGGCTTTTCCTCAATGGAAACCGCCCGTCCGGCGGCATCAAATTCCACGATGCCGAATCGCTCCGGATCGTCCACATAATAGCCGAACACCGTAGCGCCGCGCCCGTTCTCCGCATTTTCCACCGCTGCCTTCAGCCGCTTACGCAGGCCGTGGCCGGAGAAAATATTATCCCCCAGAATCATCGCCACGGTATCGTCGCCGATGAAATCGGCGCCGATAATAAACGCCTGTGCCAGACCGTCCGGGGAGGGCTGCACCGCATAGGACAGCTCCACACCGAAATGATGGCCGTCGCCCAGAAGCTCCTGAAACCGGGGCGTATCCTGAGGGGTCGAGATGATGAGTATATCCCGAATACCGGCGCTCATCAGCACGGACATGGGATAATAGATCATGGGTTTATCGTATATGGGCAGCAGTTGCTTGGACGTCACTTTTGTCAGAGGGTACAGCCGGGTACCGGAGCCGCCTGCCAGAATAATACCTTTCACAGGATTCTTCCTCCTTCATCCGCACAGTTATAGAACACCGGATATAACTGGGGATATTATACACCATATGGTACCGATTGGCAAGTGTTTTCTGTTTCTCCGGTTTTTCGCGGCGGCGGCGCACCGGTTTTCACAAGCCGCAGAAAGCGGAAAGGCGGGAAAAAGCCCATGGCTTTCCCCCGTCTTTCCGTATAGAGACACGCTTATTTCAAGATCACGCCCATGGTGCCGGGAGCCACGCCTGCGGCGTTGGACTCGTCGGTGTCGATGTGCATGGCCAGCGCATACTTGTCGCTGACACGCACCACCACATCGCCAAAGGTCAGCGCGCGCCCGTTGGCCGAGGGCACCTGCACCGACACCACCTGCTTGTCCGCCAGCCCCATGGCCGCGGCATCGGCGGTGGTCATATGGATGTGCCGCTTGGCGGCGATCACGCCTTCGGACAGCTCCACCTCACCGCAGGGCCCCACCAGCTTGCAGGCGCCGCTGCCGGCGATATCGCCGGATTCCCGCACCGGGGCGGTCACGCCAATGCTGCGGGCATCGGTCAGGGACAGCTCCACCTGGGTCTCCGGGCGCACCGGTCCCAGGATCGACACGCCGGACAGGGTTTTCTTCGGCCCCACCACATCCACACGCTCATTGGAAGCAAACTGCCCGGGCTGGGACAGATCCTTTTTCTTCGTCAGCTCATACCCCTTGCCGAACAGGCTCTCCAGCACCTCTTTGGTCACGTGCACGTGACGGGCGGAGGTCTCCACCAACACTTCCTTAGACATTGTTCATTCACTCCTTCGCATAATCGCAGACGAATCATCTGCTTACCGCGTCATTGTACCGCAAATCCCGCCGCATTGCAAGGCGTATTTTGCAAAAATTCCCGTTCCTGCATTCGCCGACGCCAACTGCTATAATGAAGAAAACCGAAGGGAGAAATTTTCAATGAAGCCCATGACAGACCGTATGCACACCGGCGAATTATATTTACCGGACGATCCGGACATTCTGGAGAAGCAATAGCGGTGTCTGGAACGGCTGTATGATTTCAACCACACCCGTCCCTTCCAGCTGGAGGAGCGGCAGACATTGCTGCAAGCCATGCTGGCGGAGTTGGGGGAGGGCTGCTATGTCGAGCCTCCCTTTTACGCCAACCGGGGCGGCCACCACATCCATCTCGGCAGCCATGTCTATGTGAATTTCGGGCTGACCTGCGTGGACGATACCCATATCTATATAGGCGACCACACCATGATCGCTCCCCGGGTCACGCTGGCCACCGCCGGACATCCCATCCTGCTGGCTCTGCGGGAGCAGGGGTATCCGTATAACGCACCCGTGCACATCGGACGCAACTGCCGGATCGGCGCCGGAGCCGTGGTGCTGCCGGGTGTCACCGTCGGGGACAATGCCGTCATCGGCGCCGGCAGCGTGGTGACAAAGGACATTCCCTCCGACGTGGTGGCCGTCGGCAATCCCTGCCGGGTGCTGCGTACGGTGAACGACCGGGACCGGCAATACTATTTCAAGAACCGCCCCATCGACCGGGGTGAGATTCCGGAATAGGCTGCCGGGTGCGAAAACGGGACGGACGGGACGTGTCTGACCGTTCACCCTCGCCGGTCGCTTTCAAACAGAGACGCAGATAGGCCGCGCCTTCCCGGGTGTGGGTATTACCGGCTGTGCAAAAGCGGTGTTTTTTGCTTTGCTCACAGGGGTGTGATACTTGCCCTCGCGCTCGCCAAGTGAATATCATCCGACGAAGTCGAATATCCCCGGTCACAGGGACATATCGCTCGCCATAAGGCGCATATGACCGAAAAAGCACCTGCGATCGCAAGTGCTTTTTCGTGTGGCTGCTCCTGTCAGGCTCGAACTGACGACATCATGATTAACAGTCATGCGCTCTACCGACTGAGCTAAGGAGCAATATGCGCCCCCACAATTGCAGGGGCTTGTGTGTTGGCATCTACCTATCGTCCCGGGCCGCTTCCAGCCAAGTATTGTCGGCACCAGTGAGCTTAACTGCCGTGTTCGGGATGGGAACGGGTGTACCCTCACCGTCATCGACACCAACGTGGTGACCCGTAGCGGATTCGAACCGCTGTTGCCGGCGTGAGAGGCCGGAGTCTTAGGCCACTTGACCAACGGGCCATGTATGGTGCACCTTCAGGGACTCGAACCCTGGACACCCTGATTAAGAGTCAGGTGCTCTACCAACTGAGCTAAAGGTGCAAACATGAGCGGTTTCTCGAAAACCGCTTGACTATCATACACCAAGATATGCAGTTTGTCAAGAGGTAATTTTCATTTTTTTGCGCGTTTTTCACCGGCGGCAGCAAATGCCGGACACACCCGCTCCCCCGGCGGCCCTGCCAGCCCGGACAGGACGGGGGGAACGACCGGATGCCAACCCAGACAGCAGCGGATGAAAGGTCGTTCCCCGGCGACCGTTCTCCGGGCGGACAGCGGTGCGCCTGTGCTTCGCCGCCGGAGCGGATTTGTTTGTCGTGCCGGGGGTGGCTCTTGTCGCGCTGCGGGTCGGAACGCCGCCGACCGAAATTTTCGTCGGCCGGGGAAGTAATTATGTGAATGATTTGATGGGCAAAATCCGCAAAAGGGCGGGGAATAAACGAAAGACACCGACAAGGCATTAGCCTTGTCGGTGTCTCGTCGTACACCCGCTCACAAACCCCAAGATAAAGCTTTGATCCGGATGACTCTGTACTGGTGGACAATAACGGACTCGAACCGCTGACCCTCCGCACGTCAAGCGGATGCTCTACCAGCTGAGCTAATTGTCCATAGCACTCTCACAGAGCGTATATCATTATAGCGGATAGTTGGAGGTTTGTCAAGAGCCGGACTGCAAAAAAATCCGGCCATCAATAAATCGCACATTCTCCCGGTGAATTTCGCCTGCATTTCCCCTGTGCGCCTCATGGGGATATCCGTGTTTTTCGATCCGGCGGCCGTTTCCGCCGCCGTCAGCAGCATTCTCCCCTTGCCGTTCTGCGCAAAGCGCACCTGCATCCCATCTCCGCGCAAGAGCCGGCACGGCGCGAAGGTTTCCCCTGTTGCGGGGGCACCGTCCAACGTGAGCTCACCCGGTCAACCGGCTCAAAAAACAGCCCGAAGAACTCCCCCTCGGGCAATCCGGCTCAGGCAAAGCAAATCGCCCGCAAGCCCGTGAGATCGGGCTTGCGGGCGCGGCCGGTCATTCCGGACAAATCATTTCAGCTGGGCGATAGCATCGGAGATGGTTTTTTCAAGCGCTTCCTTGCCGTATTTATCCACCTCGGCCTTGTTCTTCTCGCCGTGGGTGAGGCAGCCGGCGCCGCCGATACAGCCGCCGATGCAGGCCATACCCTCCACAAAGTTGGCATCCAGCAGCCCCTTGCTCTTTTTCAGCAGCGCGATCCGGCACTGCTCAATGCCGTCGCAGGGGAAGGCTTTCAGCGGGAATTCCGTGTCGCCGTGCTCCTTGAGCCCCTGGGCCACCGCGTCGGAAAGGCCGCCGGAGCGGGCAAAAATCCGACCGAAATACGAGGCGTTGTCCAGGCAGCTTTCCTCCAGCGCGGTGATATCCACATCCCGGGAGTCGAACATGGCCTGCAGCTCCTCGAAGGTCATGACCACATCCACATACTGCTTGACCTGTTCCCTCTGCACCTCGGCCTTTTTGGCCGTGCACGGACCGATGAAAACCACCTTGCACCCGTCCTCATGCTCCTTCAGATACCGGGCGATGGCCGCCATCGGCGACAGGTTGTGGGAGATAAACGGCACCAGATCGGGGAAATTCTTCTCGATATAGCTGACAAAGGCGGGGCAGCAGGAGCTGGTGAGGAATCCCTTTTCCACCAGCTCGCGGCTCTCGGCATCGGCCACCATGTCGGCCCCCAGCGCCGCCTCAACGACCGTGTGGAAACCGAGCCGCTTCATCCCCGTGATCACCTGTCCCAGCTTCGCGTAGTTGAACTGGCTGGAGATGGACGGCGCCACCACGGCATACACCTTGTAGCGCCGGTTGTTCTCGCTTTTTTTCAGAATGTCGATCACGTCCAGTATATAAGACTTGTCCATGATCGCGCCGAAGGGGCACTGGTATACGCAGGCACCGCAGGAGATGCACTTATCGTTATCAATGGCGGCGGCCTTATCCTCATTCATATGGATAGCCTTGATCTTACAGGCATTTTCGCAGGGGCGCTTGCGGCTGATGATGGCCGTATAGGGACACACACGAGCGCAGGCACCGCATTCCTTGCACTTCGTTTTATCTATATGCGCCACATGGTCCTGATCAAAGGACAGCGCTCCGAACCGACACACGTCCTCGCAGCGGTGCGCCAGACATCCCCGGCAGGCGTTCGTCACCTCATAGCCGCCCATGGGGCATTCGTCGCAGGCCGTTTCGATGACCTCGATCACATTGGGGTTATCCTTGTTGCCGCCCATGGCCAGACGCACCCGCTCGCCGAGAATGGCGCGCTCCTTATACACGCAGCAGCGCATGGTGGGGATCTTCCCCGGCACGATCTGTTTGGGAATATCCATCACATTTTCCAGCAGCGTATCGTTCCATGCATGGCGGGCCACTTCACGGAGCACCTTATACTTCAAATGTTGCACCTTGGTATCAAACTTACGCATTGTCATGCCTCCTCAGAAATAGCTCACCTTAATGCGCTTGCCCATCTTTTTCAGACAGGTGGAAAGCTCTTCCACCAGATTCATCTTGATGTTGAAAGTGATCGGCAGATCGGGATTCTGGTGCGCCGGGTTCACCGCACGCCCCACATAGAAATTGATATCGGTAGCCTCCTCGAACAGCAGCCGACAGATGCGGGATGCCCCATCCCGATTGAAGCCCCACTGCTCGTACAGCTCATTTTTATCCAGTGCATCCCGGGCATATTCGATCACCTTATTGATGGTGATGACTCCCTCCGTCACCAGATCCACTCCCTCGATCTCCGCGATCGGCGGCACATCGCTCTTTTCAAAATTCAGGCTGGCCTTCACCGGCTTCCCCAAATACTTGGCAGCGATGGAGGCGGTCGTTCCGCCGCACACGATATGTTTGCCCTCCTTGGAAAAAAACAGCGACATCATCCGGTCGCAATCGTCCCGGTTCCGGGGAGGGCCGAAGAGAATATTCATCGGCTCCCGCCGCCGCACCTTCACCACGCAGGCCGTCGCGTCGTCGCCGGGATGGTAGCCGTATTCCTTATTGCACTGATCCACCAGCATCGTGGCCAGCGTCTTGGCTGTGTATCCTGCCACCGCGATGGACTGCATGAAGGCGGCGATATCCTCCCATTTCCAGCCGAAATTGAAGGCGATGCCGATACCCGCATGGGGACAGCCATCGCTCATGGCGACCAGAATGTCGTTCTCCTGCAGCTTGACCACCGATTTCAGCACGGTCTTGCCGCCGATATTCAGCTCCTGCTTCGGATAATCGTACAGCTCATCGTCCCGGAGGAATATGACATTGGGGTTATCGTACTGAATGATCTCCGCCGTCTCGTTCTCGATCAGGTGGAGAATCGTAAAGGTGGAGTACGCCACGCCGCGCACCGAGCAGATCGGGAGGGTGGCCGCAATGGTGGACACACAGTCCTCCAGCTGCAGCCCCTCCGCCAGCATCGTGGAGATGATCTTGGAGGTCAGAGTGGAGAGGATGCTGGCTTTCACGCCGCTCCCCAGACCGTCGGCCAACACGATGACCGACGAATTCTCCCCCTGCTCCACAATGTCGATGTGGTCGCCGCAGAGCTGCTCCCCGTCGTGGTTGATGCTTTTCCAGCCGATATCGGCACACAGATTATTCATCGCCGATGGACTCCTTTAGTTTGGTCAGAGCGATCTTGGTCTCCGCGGCGGTCTCACCCAGCAGCGAGGCGATCTCCTGCACGATGCGCATCTGCTTATCCACGACCTTGTCCGCGATCTCCACCGTCTGACGGCTGATGTCCTCTTTCTTCTCCCGCTGCAGCTCCTCCTCGGTCACGTCCCGGAGGATGCACAGAATCACCTTGTATTCCCGGTCGTATACAACGGTCTTTTCCACGTATTTCTCATATTCCGCCAGATACTCCCGCTTATCGTGGATATTCCGCCCCTTGGAGAGGACGGTGACGAAATCGGCGGGATCCAGGATCCGCACCACCTGATCGCCCAATATATCCGACGGCGCGCGCAGATTCAGGATCTTCAGAGCCGCCTTGTTGACCTGCTGCACCTCCAGCTTTTCGTTGAGCACGATCAGACCGTTGGGCGTGTTGCGGGCGATGGTGTCGGTGAAATTCTCCGCCTTTTCCTTCAGGAAAGGCAGACACATGGAAATCTCGGCCTTGCCCTGCAGGATGGCAATGGCCTTCTCCCGACAGGTGTTATAGCCGCAGGAGCCGCAGTTCAGCTCGTCGCCGGGCTTCGTCTTGCCCATCTGGCGCAGGGTCTCCCGAATCTCCGTCTCACCGGGCTCGACACCACGCTGGGCGATCACGGCAAATTCCTTTTCCAGCGCGCTCCGTGCGGGCTGCGTCACGGGGAAATCGCCCCGTCCCGCATAGCCGGTCACCGCCGCATAGTCCTTCACCGGGGAACGGTGGAATTTTTCCATGACCGGGCCGCCGATGCAGCTGCCCACGCAGGCCGACATCTCGATAAAGCAGTGGTGAACGTTGCCGGCCTCGATATCCTTAAGCGCCGCAATGCAATTCTCCGTGCCGTCGATAGCCATATAGGTATAGGCGGATTCGTCCAGCGCCATCGTTTTCAGAATGCCGCCGGTGGTGGGGAACAGCCGGGCCCGGCTGTTTTCATTCTCGTCCAGGCGCTGCTCCAGCGGCACATTCTCGGCCTTCAGCCACGCCGTCAGCTCGTCGAAGGTCAGCACCGCGTCCGCAATGCCCTCATAATACTGGGCCTCGTCCTTCTTGGCCACGCACGGGCCGATAAAGACGGTTTTCGCGTTGGGGATACGGCTCTTGATGTCCTTGCAGTGCGCCTGCATGGGGGACAGCACATCGGCCAGATAGGGCAGCAGCTTCGGATAATGCTTCTGGATCAGCAGATTGACCGCATGGCAGCAGGAGGTGATGATCACATCCCGCTCCTCGCGGCACAGCTGCTCATACGCATTTTTCACGATGGTGGCGCCGACGGCTGTCTCCTCCACATCGTAGAAGCCCAGCTGTTTCAGCGCCGTGCGCATGGATTCGATCCCCACGCCGTCGTAGTTGGCGACAAAGGACGGCGCCAGACTGACCACCACCGGGTCGCCGCTTTGCAGCAGCACCCGGACCTTTTCGGTCTCATCCACAATCTGCTTGGCATTTTGGGGACAAACCACGAAGCACTGACCGCACATAATGCACTCGTTTCCGATAATATAGGCCTGATTCCCGGAGAAGCGGATAGACTTCACCGGACAATGGCGAATGCACTTATAGCAATTCTTGCAGTTGGATTTTTTCAGAGTCAAGCACTCCATGTATAAAACCTCCTACTCCGCCCCCAGCACGGTCAGCACCTTATCCTTAAAAAACTCGTCGAAATTCTCCGGCGTCACACCGGTGTATACGTCGTCATCCACCGAAACGGTGACGCCCACACGGTTACACCGGCCGGTGCAAAAGCTCCCGGCCAGTGTCACATCGTTCTCCAATCCGTGTGCGTTGACGGCGTTCTGAAACAGTCCGATGATGCGTTCCGATCCCTTCAAATGGCAGGACGATCCCACGCAAATCTGAACGATCATCTCATTTCACCTGACCTAAAACATGATCCCGGAAGAACGCCTCCACGGTATCGGGGGTGACCGAATAAAACTGCTCGTCCACGGTCACGCACACACCCTGCTGGCATTTCCCCATACAGAATGTGCCCGCCAGCTCCACCTTGTCGCCGACGCCGGCTTCGTTAACTAGATACTGAAGCTGCTCTACCACCTGTCTGGAGCCTTTGATATGACAGGAAGAGCCGATGCATACGGTAACTTTCATGCTGTTTATCCTCCCTTATTCGTAATCCACCACGTCGATCCAGGTGTGCAGGAATTCCCGCTCGTGCTCGTTGCCCTTGACCGTCTGGGAGGCGGCCACGATGGGCATCCATTTCTGCACATACTGCCGGGCGGTGTTGCTCTTTTCGCAGAACAGATCCAGATACTTCCGGGCGCCGTCGATATCGCCGTTCAGCCAGAACAGCAGATAGGTGCGCGCCGCGTCGGCGGACGCATTGCCCTGGGTTGCATGGGACCAGTCGAGGATATAGGGCGTACCGTCATCGGTGATGATGATGTTGGAGGGGTTGAAGTCCCCGTGGCATACCTTATTGTGCTTGGGCATAGCCTCCAGACGGGTGTGCAGATCATACCGCACGGTGGCGGACAGATCCGTTTCGCTGATCTTGCGGTTCATCTTATCCTTCAGCTTATTCAGCCCCTTGCAGGTCTTGGAGTGCATCTCCAGCTGCAGGTCCACAAACAGCTCCAGATACTCGTCCTTTTTCTCCGGATTCTCTTTCATCAGCTCGGCCAGCGTTTTCCCCTTGATAAACTCCGAGATGATCGTCCATTTCCCATCGGTCATGGTCACGCCGAGAATTTTCGGGATATGCAGGCCCGTTTCCTCGACCCGCGCCTGGTTCAGTGCCTCATTGAGCACGTCGGCCTTGGAATAGGATGCGTCAAAGACCTTATACACCTGATTCCCGTCCCGATACACGGTTTTGTTGTTCCTTACGGCAATAATGCGGTTGAGTTCCATTGTCGTCATCCTCCCTCAGTTCTTTTTCAGGCCGCTCTTGGCGCGGCGATAGGGCTGCTTGAAATCGTGGGCGTCGTCCGCGCCGGTACCGAAATCGGCGGTGGGCATCGGCGGCTCCTCAAAGTGCTTTCCTCCGTAGTAGGCGTTCAGATACATCTGCTTGATCTCGCTCATCAGCGGATAGCGGGGGTTGGCGCCGGTGCACTGATCGTCGAACGCCTGCTCCACCATGGCATCCAGCCGATGGAGGAAATCCTGCTCATCCGGCACATAGTCCCGGATGGTGGGCTTGATGCCCACCCGGGCCTTCAGGTCGTTGACCGCCTTGATGAGATTCTCCAGCTTCTCCTCGTCGGTCGTGCCGCCCAGATGCAGCTCGTCGGCCACCATCGCGTACCGTGCCAGCGTGTGAGGATGATCATACTGGCTGAAGGTGCCCATCTTCACGGGGGCTTCCGCTGCGTTGAACCGCAGCACCTCCTCCAGCATCAGGGCGTTGGCGACGCCGTGAGCGATATGGTGGAAAGCGCCCAGCTTATGGGCCATGGAGTGGCAGACACCCAGGAAAGCGTTGGCAAAAGCCATACCGGCCATGGTGGCGGCATTCGCCATCTTTTCTCTCGCCTCCACATCGCTCTGGCCGTTGTCATAGGCGCGGGGCAGATAGGTGAAGATGGTCTGCAGTGCCTTCACCGCCAGCCCGTCGGTATAGTCGGTAGCCATCACCGAAGCGATGGCCTCCAGCGCATGGGACACGGCATCGATACCGGAGGCAGCGGTCAGGCCCTTCGGCGCGGACATATGGAAATCGGTGTCGATGATGGCCATGTTCGGGAGCAGCTGATAATCCGCCAGCGGATATTTCACGCCCGACTGCTCATCGGTGATCACCGCGAAGGGCGTCACCTCGGAGCCGGTGCCGGCGGAGGTGGGGATGGCGATAAAGTAAGCCTTCTCCCCCATCTTCGGGAAGGTATACACACGCTTGCGGATATCAATGAACCGCATAGCCATATCCATGAAGTCCACTTCCGGATGCTCATAGAGCACCCACATGATCTTGCCCGCGTCCATAGCCGAGCCGCCGCCCAGCGCAATGATGCAATCCGGCTCAAAGGCGCGCATCTGCTCTGCACCGGCCTTGGCACAGGCGAGGGTCGGGTCGGGAGCCACATCGAAGAAGGTCGTGTGGGCGATGCCCATTTCATCCAGCTTATCCGTGATCGGCTTCGTATAGCCGTGATGATACAGGAAAGAATCGGTGACGACGAACGCCCGCTTCTTTCCCATCACGTGCTTCAGCTCATCCAGAGCAACGGGGAGACAGCCTTTTTTGATATACACCTTTTCAGGCGCCCGGAACCACAGCATATTTTCCCTTCTTTCGGCCACGGTTTTGATGTTGATGAGATGCTTCACTCCGACGTTCTCGGACACCGAGTTGCCGCCCCAGGAGCCGCAGCCCAGCGTCAGCGACGGGGCCAGCTTGAAGTTATACAGGTCGCCGATGCCGCCGTGGGAGGAGGGTGTGTTGACCAGAATGCGGCAGGTCTTCATGCGGCCGGCAAACTCATTGAGCTTATCCTGCTCGGTGGCCACATTGAGATAAATGGAGGAGGTGTGCCCATAGCCGCCGTCGGCGATCAGGTGCTCGGCCTTGCTGAAAGCATCCTGAATATCCTCGGCCTTATACATAGCCAGCACCGGCGAGAGCTTTTCGTGGGCAAATTCCTCCGACAGCTCTACGCTCTCCACCTCGCCGATGAGGATCTTGGTGCCCTCGGGGACCTTCACCCCCGCCAGCGCGGCGATCCGGTAGGCGGACTGGCCGACGATCTTGGCGTTCAGCGCACCGTTGATGATGATGGTCTTGCGCACCTTCTCGATCTCGTCCGGCTTAAGGAAGTAGCACCCGCGGTTGGCAAACTCCTCCCGCACCGCGTCGTACACGTTCTTATGAACGATCACCGACTGCTCGGAGGCGCAGATCATGCCGTTATCAAAGGTTTTGGAATGGATGATGGAGTTGACCGCCAGAATGATATCGGCCGTATCGTCGATGATGGCAGGGGTATTGCCGGCGCCCACGCCCAGAGCGGGCTTGCCGCTGGAATACGCGGCCTTCACCATGCCGGGACCGCCGGTGGCGAGGATGATGTCGGCTTCCCGCATCACCAGATTGGTCATATCCAGACTCGGCGCGTCGATCCACTCGATGATGCCCTCCGGTGCGCCGGCCTTCACGGCCGCATCCAGCACCACCTTGGCGGCGGCGATGGTGGATTTCTTCGCCCGCGGGTGGGGAGAGATGATGATGGCGTTACGGGTCTTCAGCGCGATGAGAGTCTTGAAGATGGCCGTGGAGGTGGGGTTCGTGGTGGGGATCACCGCGGCGATCACACCGATGGGCTCGGCGATCTTCTTGATGCCGTATGCCTTATCCTCCTCCAACACGCCGCAGGTCCGGGTGTCCTTATAGGCATTGTATATGTACTCGGCGGCATAGTTGTTTTTGATCACCTTGTCCTCAACGATACCCATGCCGGTTTCTTCCACCGCCATCTTCGCCAGCGGGATCCGCGCCTGGTTGGCCGCGATGGCCGCCGCCTTGAATATGGCGTCTACCTGCTCCTGGGTGTAGGTGGCGAATTTCTTCTGCGCTTCCTTGACGCGGACGAGGGTCTCTTCCAGCGCTTCCACGCTGTCAACGATCTTTCTTTCCATGAACATACTACCTCCGTTTTGGTTTTTGGTCTTGTTTGGTCTTACGGTCGGGGGGAACCGGGGTCATGCGGTCAGGCACGCTTTGCGCCGCATTGCCCCAGATGCGCCAGAGACAGGGCCAGATCCTCATACTGTACGATCGTGTCTGCCGGCGTATACAGACGGCACGGCGCAAAGCACCAGATCCGCCGGATGCCGCAGGCGCACAGCCGATTCAGCGTGGTCTGGGCCGACGCAGCCGGTGTGGTGATCACGCCGATGCGGACACGGTGCGCCCGGCAAAAGGGCTCCAGCATCCCGATGGGCAGAATGCGCTTCCCGGAAGGAAGCTCCGTCTCATCGGTCACATTGGTATCGAACGCAGCGGCCATCCGGATACCGTAGATGTCAAATCCACTGTATTCCAACAGAGCCTTGCCGAGCTTTCCGGCGCCGACGATCACCGCAGCGTCGTTCTGCGCGGTCAGAAAATCCCGCAGGCTGTTCCTCAGCTCCGTGCGGTCGTATCCGATCCGGGGTCTGCCCTTCTTACACAGGGCGGCCAGATCCTTGCGCACCTGCACCTCGCCGAGACCCAGCTCCGTTGCGATCCTGGTTGCGGAAATGTGTTCAACGTCCTGTGGCAGGGAATCCACATACTCCAGATACTGGGGGACCCGGCCGAGTGTCGCCTTCGATATTCCGCAGCTTTCCGTTGTCGCCACCTCCCATCTGCTTGTTAATATTTTAACAGAATCGGGGTGGTATGGGAATTGCCGAATCGGCAATTCGGTATTTCCTATTTCGATATACCGTTTACCGATATCCGAATTACCGATATCACGATAAAAGCCGCCCGGCCGGTGCAGCCGTCTTTACGGAAACACCCTCCGCTTGGCCTTGACCAGCTCCTCGATAAACCGATTGTCCAGCTCGGTCAGCTTATACTCCGCCCGGTGGATGAGCACATCCTTATACAGGCGCGTATTGTCCGGACAGGGCCGCTCCACCAGCTTATATCGCTTCAGCAGATCCTCCGGGATAGGCGATACCCACATATAGGTGTGCGGATTCTTGGAGAGCAGCTCAAACTGACTGCCCCGCTCATACACGAAAATCCGGTTGCCCCGGTGCTCCGGCAGCTCATTCTTTTTCACCTGCGCGAGGGGCAGCGACGGCACATACGGATCGGCGTGGGCAATTTCGGTGAAGCCGTCCAGCCGGTCGTATGTGACCGTTTCCTCGGCGGCGATCGGGCTGTTTTCGCTCATGACCAGCACGTAGGAAAACTCCGCGACCGGCTCGCCCACCAGTCCCTTTTCGGCCATCATCGCCGTATAATAGGATTCGTACTGCTCGCCGTAGCGGAGGATGCCCAGCTTGTAATCCTCTTTCAATACGGTATGGATCACCCGATAGGCGTTTGTTTCCTTGTAGAACAGTTCCGCGCCGGAATCGGAATTCACCCGCTTGGAGAATTCGGCGAAAGCGGCGGCAATATAGCTGGCCCGCGGGGCGGAGATCGAGAAATGCTCTCTGGCCTTGGAGCCGTCCTTGAAAATCGACTCGATGTCGTCGATCTGCTTCAGCACCTTTTTGGCGTAGCTTACGAACAGCTCCCCATCCGGCGTCAGAAACATCCCCTTGGCGCTCCGCTCAAACAGGGTGACACCCAGATCCGCCTCCAGCTCCTTAATGGCGCGGGAAAGCGCCGGGGCGCCCACATACAGCTCTTCCGCGGCCTTATTGATGGAATTGGTCTTGGCGATCACCAGCGCATATTTCATGTGCAACAGATTCATGCACGATTCCTCCGCTTTTCAATGTCAAACCGTAAACCGGGCTGCATCATACGCATTATACCATAGGAACCGCATCTTTGTAAATAAGTGAAAATACACAGGATTATCCGGTTTCCGTTATGCATGGAAAACTTTTCGGCTCCTGCGGAAAGCCAAAGCCCCGCCCGACGGGCAAAATCCGTTGTCCGCCGCTTGCCACGGACGGCGAAATGTGGTAATATGGGAGGGTTGACAAAATCGGCTTTGCCTAAAGCACAGACGGAAAAGGAGAGCGAGAACCGATGAAACGCGCATTGACAAACGGGATCATTCTGGACGGAACGGAAACGATGATCCCGCAAACGGAGAAAGCCATTCTCATCGAAGACGGCGTCATTACGGATATCGTGGCGGAGACCGCCGTCCCCGCCGATTTTGAGCGGGTGGATCTGGAGGGGAAATACATCCTCCCGGGGCTGATCAATCTGCACGTGCATCTGGCGGGTTCCGGCAAGCCGAAGAAAAAGCCCTCCGACCCGGTGAAGCTGGTGCGGCTCATCACCTCGAATGCCGTCACCCGCAGTCTCGGCCGAAAGCTGGTGGCCGATTACGCCAAGACGCAGCTGCTCAGCGGCGTCACCACCATCCGCACCGTGGGCGGAATCGCCGATTTCGACACAACTATTCGGGACGACATCCGCGCCGGCAAGCGGATCGGTCCGCGTATTCTGGCATCCAATATGGCCATCTCCGTAGAGGGCGGCCACATGGTCGGGTCGCTGGCCTATGAGGCCGCCACGCCGGAGGAGGCCGCCGCCTATGTGGATCGGATCGCGGCGGACAAGCCGGACATCCTCAAGCTGATGATCACCGGCGGCGTGCTGGATGCGGAGAGGGTCGGCGAGCCCGGCGTGCTCCGTATGCCGCCGGCACTGGTCAAGGCGGCCTGCGACCGGGCGCATGCGCTGGGTTTCAAGGTGGCGGCGCACGTGGAAAGCCCGGAGGGGGTACTGGTCGCGCTGGAAAACGGCGTCGATTCCATCGAGCACGGTGCAAAGCCCACCGAAGAAATCATGACGCTGTTCAAGGAACGCCAAGCCTTTCAGGTTTCCACGATTTCTCCGGCGCTCCCCTTTGCCCTGTTTGACCGGGAGGTGTCCCACGCCACCTATGAGCAGCAGGAGAACGGCAAGATCGTCTTTGAGGGCATCATTGCCCTCGCCAGGGAATGCCTGAAGCAGGGCATCCCCGTGGGGCTGGGCACCGATACGGCCTGCCCCTATGTGACCCAGTACGATATGTGGCGGGAGCTGTGCTATTATGTGAAATTCTGCGGGGTCAGCCCGCGCTTTGCCCTCTATTCCGCCACCTTGCTCAACGCGACCCTGGCCGGGATCGGCGCCATCACCGGCTCCATCGAGCCGGGCAAGCAGGCGGAGATGGTCGTCACGGACGAAAATCCGCTGGAAAACCTGCAAACGCTGCGCCATCCGGCCATGGTGATCATGCAGCAGCAAATTTTCCGCGCCCCGCAGGTTCGGAGGATTCCGGAGGTGGAAACAGAGCTGGACAAGTGGCTGTGAGATGCCGACTGCCGGCATTCTTCGGTTATAACGCCCCGCGGGGGTCAGGCATAGCGCCTGACCCCCGCGGTTTTTTGATATAAAAAGCAAATGCCGACCGAGCCCACCGGAGGTTTCCTCACGCATCGGCACCACTCCCGCCGACCGCGAGTATTTCGGCCGTCGCGCCGGGAACGGTCCACATGCCGGTCTCGCTGTATCCCCCGTACAGCACCCCGCGCACCCCGCAGCCGCAATGGATGGTCACGGGGTTTTCGGTCGTATTCGTGACGGCGATCAAGGTATCCGAAATCCGGTCGATATGCACCCCTCTCGGCACATGGAATCCGTTATCCGCCACCCCCGCTTCCCGACACACCGTCCGCAAAAACGTCTCAAACGCCGCCGTGTCATGCTGCGCGCCGAAAATAAACGGAGGATCGGTTTTTTCTTTCATGACAGTCTATCCTCAAAATAATGCATCGTGTATTTCGCCGACGAAAGCCCCGGAGCCGCACCCATTCGCGGGTACGACTCCGGGGCTTGGCTTATAGGAATGTTACACATTTGTGCCCGTGCAGCGGCTCCGGTCATTCCGTCCGATCCCACGGGCGGCCGCATCCGGCGCAGGGCCTGCGGCAGGGACGGTCCTCCGTCACTCCGCCATCTCGCTCATGCGCACCAGATCCCGGATATCCAGCACCCCGTCCCGGCAAAAATCATAACTGACCGTCGGCTCGGTGAGACCCAGCAGCGCCCGGCGGCAATCGGTCAGCGTCTCTTCATTCACCGTCTCCGGCAGGGAATCCAGATAGTCTCCGATCTCCTCCAGCTGTGTTTTGCCGGTCACCGCCTCACTCTGGCGGGCGGACAACCGCGCCATACGGGTGCGCAGCTGCGCCGCCGCATCCCTGTACAGGCAGAAATCCGTGGGCCGGGCGTAGATATCACCGATGGCTGCATCCAGCTCCTGCGCCACGGCAGCGGCTTCTTCGGCGAGAAAACTCTCGGTTGCCGCATCCAGCGCCGCCTGCGTAGTCAGATAGGGAGCATCCGTCACGTGGTTCGTAATGGTGAAAGCAGGCTCCACACCGGCAGCCCCGGAAAGCTTCAGATAGATCGGCTTGCCGACGAGAGCGGTGAAATCCAGCGTGCTTGCCGTCAGATCATTGCCGGGGGTGAAAATCCGCAGCCGATAGACCCCGTCCTTCTCCACCAGCGACAAGGTGCGCACCACGGAATTGCCGTAGAATCCGGAGAAACGGGCGGTCAGCTCTTTCCCGCCGGCATAAACGACCTGCGTCCCGTTGGAGAACTGCAGGATGCCGAAGGATACCCCGGTTCCGTCGCTGAAGGTGGGATCGTTGGACAGCGTATAGCCGACAACCTGATTGCCACCAGCCGGCGGCATATACGCCTTGACCCGGAAGCCGTCGGGATTGATCGGCTCCGCCAGCGTCACCGCACCGGCAGAGGGCACCTGGAAGGTGTACACATTGCCGTCCTCCGTGGCGGTCAGACCGGTAGCGGCGGCAATATTGTATTCGGCAATAGCGCCGGCGCCGTTGCGGTCGCTGTACCGGTTCTGGGTATTGAGGATCAGATTGTTTTCCACCTTGACCGTCGGGCGCAGCGACGCGCCGGCGTTCATCGACTTGGATTTCACATAGAAATGCACGCTGCCGTTCTGCTCCAGGAACTCCCGGCTGAAGTGGTTATTCAGCTTGAGCGCCTCCTGCACCGCAGCGGAATACCCCTCGCCGGTCACGGCCTTGCCATCCACGGTCATATAGTAGTTTTCGCCGACCTTAACCACACCGACAAGCCAGTTTCGGGCGCGGGTGGTGCCCTCCGCCACATAGCACGGTGTCACCGCGCCATCCGCCACCACATAGAAGGTGTTGACATTGCCGCTCTCGGTGCGGACGAGGGCAAAGGTATTGTTGGTGCTGCCGTCGCCGAGAGCATCCGCCATATCCGCCGCCAGCCCGAAGGTGGAGGACTGGTCATTGGCCAGATTGCCGAAATAATAGCTCATCTCATACTGGCCGCTGAGGATGGGATAGGTATTTTCCGTTACAATGGACAGCGCCGATTTCGAATCGTTCTGTCCGCCGAGGATCGTCGCCGTCAGCGCATTATCCCCCGTCCGGCTGCCGATCTGAATGTACGCCGGATCGCGCTGCACCCGATAGCGGGTGCCGTCGCCGGTGCGGTATACGCCGGTATCGACCAGCGCCGCAGCCGCCGTGCGGTATTCCTCGATGTGCGCCGCAGAGGTGACCAGCGCCTTGACCTCTGCCGGTGCGCTGTCATACTGCGCCGTCACCGCATCAATGGTTTCCTTATCCTGCCAGAGCAGCTCGTCGATGGGTGGCAGTGCCGCCACCGCATCGTCAATGGCCTTGGCCAGCACGCCGACCTGCTGCTCATACGCCTGATACACAGCCGTAAGCTTTTCCTGCGCCGCCGCATCAAAGGCGATATCCGTCGCCAGATAGGCTTCCGCCAGCGCCTTTGCCGCCACGGCATCCTCCGTGGTGCAGGCCACCAGCGCATTCCGCGCCGCGATGGCGCTGTCGTTGAAAGCGGGCACCGTGATGGCATAGGTGCGGGTCACGTTAGAGCTGGGTTTGTCAAACCGGGCGTAGATGGGCTTGCCCGTTTTCAGCACATTGCCGGTGAAATCCACTACGACATCACTTAGATTGCCTACCTTGATTTTCAGAGTGGTCACATTCTCCTCATCGCCACTAAAGGTGAAGCTCGTACCGGCACCGTTATACATATTGTGGTTCGCTGTAAGGGTATCTCTGCCGTAGATAAAGTGTACCTGCGTTGTACCGCCGATCTCCACGGTGCTGACGGACTCTACCGTGCCGTCGGCAAACGCCGGATCGTTAGAGAAAGCCACCGACAGCCACTCATTGTCGCCGGGGGCGGCATCCCGGGTGATCACGGCGCTGAACTTGGCGTCCTCTGCCGCGCCGCCCACCTGCGCCACCGGCAGCCCCAGCCGCACAGAGGTGCCGGCCGCCGCTGCGGTATAGGTGTATTTCCGGCTGGCGCTGTCAAACGCAACCGTCGGAATCGCCCCGGCGAATGTCCAGGAGGAGGGGTTATTGGTGTCTCCGCCAAAAGTATAGCCGGCGCTGGTGGAATACGTCTGGGTGACCGACCCCAGCTTCACGATGCGGGCGAAGGTGCACCCCGGAGACTTCAGGAAGAAGTGCAGCATCCCGCCGCTTGCCAGCAGCTCCCGGGAGAAATGGTTCTCCAGCTTGAGATACGCCTGGGCCTCCTCCGCCAGCCCGGCGCCGTCCACCACCTTATCCCGGAAGGACAGATAATAGCTGCCGTCCTGCTCCGCGATGGCGATCCTGCACAGGCTGGCACGGGTGGCCGTGCCCTGCCACACGTTATACCGCGTGCCGTTCACAAACACACACAGCGTCGTTTTGTTACCGGATTCCTCCCGGTAGATTTCCACCCGGTTGTCGCTCTCCAGCGCCGCCTCATCGGTAAAGCCGAAGCTCGGCGAGCCGCCGCGATAATCCGCGGCTACCCCGTAGACATCCTCCCCGGCCACAAAGCCGGTTTTGGACACAAGGGAAAAGTTTGAGTTGCCCTCGGTGGCCGTATCCGTCCGGGTGACGCTATAATCACCGGGCGCGTTCTGGGTAAAGGTCACGTTGGAGCCCAGCTCCGTCAGCCATACCGAGCCGTCGTCGAGCGTCACCTCGGCGGTCTCCGCCGCCGCGGTCAGCCCGAAGAAAGGCACCGCCGACACAACAAAGGCCAACGTCAAAAGCAAAGACAGCGCTTTTGTGCAGTTTGTTTTCATGTCAGTTCCCCTTTCGCCATTTTTTATCGGAATTGCCTCCATCGGCTCCATTGTACCGATTCTCTGGATCGAATGTCAACCGCCGGACGGCAACAGAGCAAGATAGTGCGTTTGTTGGGCAACAATCGTAAATGTTTTTCCGATTTTACAGAGAAATTGGTGAGTTTGTTCACCGCGCTGCGCCGAAGCACAGCAGCTCATAGGCATCGGAATACCCGGGGCTGACCCCATCCTTCCAATCCTTCATCTCAAAGAATTCCGGCGCAGCGCAACGGCGGGTGACCGGGTCGGTGCTGTGGTGAGGACCGTAGGTATTGCGGTTGCTGAAGGTATAGGCGATCTCCAGCTCGTTATCCCCCGCGACCGCATAGGCGCCGATGTCGATGGTCTCGCCAAACAGCACCGTTCCCACCGCGTGCCCGTTCAGCCGCACCCGCGCCACCATTTTTTTGCCGGGGAGACGGAGGGTCACATCCGGGTCGGTCAGATGCAGGGTCTTGCGCACCGTCAGAATGCCGGAGAAGAAGGGCAATCCGTCCGTCACCGGCTCGGTGACGCGCCGGGGCGGCGCGGCAATGTAAAAATCCTGCGCCGCCGCAAAGCCGTCCCCCACATCCCGGAATCCGCCGTCCGTATACACACCGAAATCACCGACGCAGTAGACCGGCTCCAATTCCCGGTCATAGACCAGACAGTTTTTGAGACTCTCGGTGACGTTTTCGCCGAACAGGGCGTAATATACGCGGTCGTTCTGAAGCCAGTCGGCCTTGACCACCAGCGTGTTATCTCCTCCATGCACCAGCGCCGTCACATCGGCGCACCACACGTCCGGATCCTTCGGGGAGCCGGCCATGGTCAGCGGCCGGCCGTTGAAGGTGTATTCCGCCCCCGGGATCGGCTCCACCCGCAGGCAGAGCCGGCCGGGACGCTCCCGCACCGAAAAGGTATAGGCAAAATAGATGTCCCCCTCGTACCGCTCCTCCAGGAGCTTGGCAAAGAGCCCCGCCACCGGGTAGGGCCCGGAAAAGGCCGCCCCGTCCCGGGAATACCGCACCGTATCCACCACCAGCGTATTCTCGTCAAAGGTGACGGCGTCCCGCTCCAGATACACCGGTATCTCCGGCTTGTGCGGGCGGGGGCGTGCCTGTGCCTCATCGGGAAACAGCACCATACACCCATTCGGCTCAAAGACCAGCTCCAGCGGCACGCTCTCGGTCTCCAGCGTGTTCAGATCCAGCCGCAGAAAGGAGCGATACCGCCCGTCCGGCAGGAATCGCTGGGTGTAGCTGTTTTCCCCGGAGGCGTTCTGTACCACCAGCACATCCCGCCCCTGCAGCCGACGATAGGTGTAGTATAGCTCCGTGTCCGGATCCGCCACCCGGCAGGGCTGCGCCGCGCAGATCTCCTCAAAGGTGCAATTGCCCTCCAGATAGTCGTAGGCGTAGCTCTCCGCCTCCCGATACCGGGGATTTTCACCCAGCACCAGCACTTTGCCGCCGTTCTGTACGAACCTCCGCAGCAGCTCCTCGGTGGACCTGTCCATGGTCTGCACATGGGGCAGCACCCAATAGGTATACCGACACCGCCCGCAGCAGAGCGCCGTCCCCTCCACAGAGCCGTACCGGGCCAGCAGCGTTTCATCCACAAAATGATAATTGACCCCATGGGAGGACAGCCGCCGCACATCCCGGCGCAGAGCTTCGTCCAGCGGGCGGATATGGAATTCCTCCTCGTTGGGCTCATCTCCCCGCTGGTAGTCAAAATAGGCGCTGCGAATGGGATGCAGCACCGCCACATTCACCAATTCTTCGCTCTCTCCGATCAGGCTGCCCAGCCGCGACACAAACGTGTTGAAAGCGGGAAACTCCTGCTCCACCCATCGGTTGATGCGGGAATAGTGCGCCGGGTAATCGTGCTTACGCAGTCCCGCCTCGGAATAGGGCACCAGATGGGTGCACAGCCAGTTCACCCCGCCCACAAACTGAAATCCCACGATCCGGCGCAGCTCGGTGGGGGTCACATCCCACCCGCAGCAGGCGAAAGACTCCGTGAGCACCTTCTTCTTCCCCAACTGCGCCGCCACGGAGGAAACCTGCCGCACCGGCAGCTCATTGTCGGTGTCCCGCCGCAGCCAGTCGATGCCGGGGATATGCTCATAGGCATAGAACGGCATCACCCCGCCGCAGCACATCAGCTGATACCCCATGGAGGTCTCCTCGATATAATGCCCGGTGAGCTGCACGCCGTTTTCCGTGCACCAGTCGTACACGGTCTTGGCGAAGGAATGCAGCATCAGCGTCTGCATCGCCCGCCAATAGCGATAGCGGAAATCCCGGTAGCCGTCCTTTTCCACAAACAGCAGCCCCAGCCGGTCGAGAATATCCTCGTGATACATCTCCCGGAAGTAAGCCGCCACCATATCCGTATAGGGGGTGCCCCAGCGCTGATACTGGGGCTCATCGGTGAAAAAGCCCTGAATGCGGGCGGCAAAATCTGCCCCGAAGCGCGCCTTATAGGCCTCGTGGGTCAGTGCGATGAACCGGCGCACCACCGCCGGGTTGCAGATATCGGCGGTGGAGGCGGCGGTGCGGATGTGGAGATTCAGATAGGTGGCCCCCGGCTCCGGACGGTCGGTGCGGACAAGCCGCTCCCCCTCCAGTATATAGCACACGTCCGCCGACGTATCCAAAGCGCCGACAGTATGCTCGATGTATTTATCCCGGTTCTGCGCATCCTCCAGCAGCCTGCCGCCGGCAAATCCGCTGGGCCAGCCGTTCTCGTCGTAAATCCACGGCTCCATGCCCCGCGCCCGGCCATAGTCGCCGCAGGCCTCCACCGCCTGCATCCACTCCTCGGAGAGATAGTCGGTTTTCAGCCCGCTGCGGGCGTGCATGATGAATCCGCCCATGCCGTCCGCATACAGCTCGTCGATCTGCCGGAGCAGCCGTTCTTTCTCCAATTTTCCGTTCCACGACCAGAAAGGGAACGGCCGATAGGCCGCCGCTCCTGTCCGGATCTCTTCTATGATATCGCTGATGTCCACGAATCCACTCTCCACCATCCAAGCTGCCTGCTGCATAAAAACGCCGCACAAAACGCACCGAGCAGTTCTGTGCGGCATCGAAGCTTATTGCACCTTCAGTATATGTACCAATCCGCAGAAGCCGACAAAGATCGGCGCTGCCAACGAAAATTGCGGGATGGCCGTCGGCGCTCCGGCGCTGTCCTGCAGAACCGTCCGGAACAGGCTGTGATAATGCCCGGTTATGACTGCCTTGACGGTATCCGGCTTGCCCGCGATCAGGTCCAGTATCTGCCGATCCTGCGCATCCCGGGCCGCGCCGCACAGCGCGCCGTCCCCCTGGGAAAAATCCTGCCGCTGCGTCTCAAAGCCCCAATCCGCCAGAGAGGTCTCCCCCTGGGAATTGGCGGTGCGGAAGGCAATGTGCTGTAAAATCAGCACCCTGCAGCCCTTTTCCTCCGCCCGGCTCAGCTCCTGCCGCAGCCGGTCCAGCGTTCCCGGCCAGAAATGCCCGGTGCCGTTATCCAGTCCCAGCAGAATGAGGTCCTCCGCCACCTGCCGCTTCACAAAATGCAGGTCGTTGGGCCAGAACTGCTCCAGCAGACGGGCCTTTTCCTCATTGGGGGTTTTCTCCGGCAGACCGGTGTCCATCTGCTTGCGGTATTCGTGGTTGCCGGGGATGCACAGGGGCGCTCCCTCTGCCCCGAACAAGCATTGCTGCGCCAACGTCAATGCGCCATGGGAGCAATAGTCGATCACATCCCCCAGCACCACCGTCTGGGGAAAATGCCGGCACACCTCCAGACAGTTTTCCACCGCCCGCACCGATACGCCGTTATATACATGATAGAACCGGCGCCGCCGGGTCAGCCGCAGCTCCTCGTCCTGCTCATCCATCGCATCCGCCTTGCAGATATGTGGATCGGCGATGGCGGCAATCTCCACCGGGCTTTTCAGCCCGGCGGAGATGGAAATTTCGCAGATAATCTGCCCGGTATCGCACAGCCGATAGACCTTGGCAAAATTCTGCCGCAGGCTGCACACATCCGGCACCCGCTCCTGCCGGAAAAACGGGCTGTTCAGTCCCTGTCGCTCCATGATATCCCTCTTTCGTTCAGTTCCTGTCCGGTATGGCTGTTCCGTCCGGCTCCTTACAATCCCGCAGAATCACATAGGCCTCATCCGAAGCGTAGGGGTTCAGCATGGTGGGATCCAGCGTGCAGTTTTCAAAGCGAATATTCTCGATATGATAGGCGTTCTTCTCGGTATTTCCGCTGTCGGCGCCCAGAATAATCGTCGCACCGCCGGCCTTGGTGATTGTACAATTGCGGAAGATGATGTTCTTCGGCACCGGTCCCTCAATGCTTCCATAGAGGTCGATCCAGGTCCGCATATTGTAGAATTTCGTATCGGTCACGGTCAGCGGCCCCCGGAAACGGAAGGTGCCGTCGAAATCGCAGCCGGTGATGGTGGAACCGGGGGCGCAGCGGCTGGTGAAGAACACAAGAATGCTCTCACCCGTCTCGTTCAGCCGCTCCAGAGACCGATCCAGCACGATAATATTGTCGATGCCCTGCTGCCTGATGACCCGGGTGACGGTAGCCGAACCCAGATCCTCCCCGGTGGTGGTATCCACCAGGTTGACGGTGTCTCCCGGCACGATGGTCACATAGGTGCTTCGGGTATCGTTCCGCACCACGTTCAGCCGGTTTTTCGCCAGATTGTACTCCTTGAGATGGCAGGTGGTGCTGGAGATGTTGAACACATCGTCATAATTGCCGGTGGCCACGCAATTCTCCCAATGGATGGAGGCGGTGTTATCCTTCACATGGAACGCATCCCGCCAGGAGGTGAAGTTCATCTTCCGATCCAGATCATTTTCCGCCGGGACAAAATCCACCGCCCGGAACGTCAGCTTACCCGTGTTGCTGCCGATATACATACCGAACCGGGAGCAATCGTGAATTTTGATCGCCGACAGGGTACAGGAATCGTTGCCGTCGATGGTGAAGCCCCGCTCGCTGGTGTGGCCGGTGCCGGGCATGGGGCAGATCATCCCGTACTGCTCCAGCAGCCCGTTGGCCGCCCAGTTATTGGTGTTGGCATCCTCGGTGAATTGTATATAGAAGGTCCGTTCGCTCCGGCTCACCATCGTATAGGAGGCGACATACATATGATAGCGGCTGTCGTGCTTATTGATGACCCCGAACCAGTCGGAGATGGGCGACCCGTATTTCTCTCCGTCCGCCAGACCGATATCCCGATCGGCGCGCATAAGAATACCGTTGCTATCCGTGCGCACATAGGCGGCGGTGAATGCGGACTTCACCGCATGGTCAAAACGGAAATTCTCCACCGTGCAGTCCTTGGTCCCCGACAGCGACACATACTGCCGCTTGTTTTTCAGCAGGAAGGTGCTGTTGCCCCCGTCCACGGTCAGCCCCCGCACCCCCTGCAAATAGATGGAGGCGGTGGGCATATCGTTGATGAGGTAGGTCTTATTGCTTTCAAAAACCAGCCGGGAGCCGGGACCGCAGTCCATAATGGCAACAATGGCCTTGGCAACGGCGGGGCCGTCGTCGGTGACGCCGTCCCCCTTGACCCCGTAATCCTTGGCATACAGGGTCTTGACCGCATAGCTTTCGTTCAGGTACGCCGTGCCGCCTTCCTCGTCGCCGAACAGGTCGAAGAGCGTATTGCGCACCCTATACAGGATGTTGACCAGGAAGGAGCCGCCCCCGTCCCCGTCCCCGTCCCCGCCCGGATCCTCCGACGGGTCGGATACGTCGCTGGTTTCGGGCGCGGGGACGATGATCTTCCGCCGCTTCTTGACGATCACGTTTTTCCCTGGATCGGAAAGGAGGAAAAACCACAGCAGCCCGCCGATGATCGCCAGCACCAGCACCAGCGCGGCAATGGCGATGATCCACTGCTTTTTCGTAAAATTCTTGGGGTTCAGTTTCATATACGGCACCTCTTACTCTTTGGATTGATTGACAAACACCTCTCGGATCGCCTCAAGATATCCGTACCCATACAGGAGATCCGGCTCCAGATAACTGCATTCCGTCCATTCGTTCCAGCTGTTGACGGTGATGAGGGGCGTTTTCAGTCTGTGACGATCCACAAAGTCCTTCACCGCCCACAGCGCCTTTTTGAATTCCTCCGGCTCGTTATGGCGCACATACTCATTGCGGAATCCCCGATAGCGGAGATTGTTATCCCACCCCACCGACACATGGGGAAAATACCGCCCGTCATACTGAGCATAAAACGTCTCCCACATCGCCTGTGCATCCGGCAGCACCTCGCTGTAATTGCGGATCACATCGACAAAATGGGTAAACTGGTAGTTGGTGGCACTGTCAAAGCCCAAGGTGTGCGCCAGGATCGCCGTGTTGCATCCGGCGTTGGTGTCCAGTCCGGAATAGTTGTGGGTCACATTCCCCCACTGCGCCATCTGCAGATGTAAGCCCGGCAGACCGGCTTTCACGCACCTTTCCCGAAACTCGTGGAGCTTTCGCCGGGCGACATCCACGCCACCCAATCCTTTTACCAGATTGTCGATGTCGTAGATCATAAACACCGGACAGCCGTCGATGCAATAATACTCCGGACGGGTAAAATACTGCCCGATCACCCGGTCGCACACTGCATCGAACCGCTTTTCATCCACCCGCCCCGTCCAGATGACCGAATCGAAGCAATCCGCCGTGGAATTACGGATGTCCCACCCGTAATTCACATCGTGATTGGCCCACATAAGGTAAAACCGCATATCCTGTCGGTTCTTCGCCTTGAGAAAGCCCTCGTTGAGACAATTCTCCAAAAACGGACGACCATCGTACCAATACCAGTCATAGATAAACACATTGACCCCATGGGACACGGCCTGCTCGATCTCCATTTCCATAACGGCGGGGTCTGCCTCATTCACATAGCCCCACAGGGGTTTCCGCTTGAGACTGAATTCCGGATACTGCCGCACCTCGTTCTTCACCGTTTGCCATTCGCCGATGCCCTCCGGCCAAAACAGCCGGGAGCGCGGCTCATCGCCGGTAAACGCCGGCCATACATAGGCCGCTATATCGTATCGCTTCATTTGAACCTCATTTCGGAGCCCTCACGGCAGCCGCACATAGGGCTTATCCAGCGGGTCGATCTCCAGCGTTTTCACCGGCAAACGGCAGTGTTCAAACACGATATTCTCCAGATGATACGGCTGCTCCGTCTGCACGGATTTTCTCTGCGCTACGATGTGGAAATAGGGATTTTCCTCATCGTCGCAGGTGAGCGTGCAATCCCGGAAGCACACGTCCCGGGGGACGGGACCCTCCAGCCGTTCGTACACATCGATCCACATTCTGGCAACATAGAAGTCGGAATGGCGGATCTCGATGGGACCCCGGAACCGGAAGGTGCCCCGGAAATCGCATTCCTCAATGATGGAGCCGGGCGCCACATTATCCAGATCGAAGGCGAAAATGCTCTCGCCCGCCGGCACCCCCCGGAAGGGGGTACAGAAGCGGATCACGTTGTGACCGCCCTCCTGCCGCACCACCTCGCGGACGACGGCGGTGCCGTAATCCCGGCCGGTCTCCGTGTCCACGATGGAAAAGGTATCCCCCTTTTCCACACAGGGGTAGGTGCCCCCCGTTTCCCGCCAGCGGAAGTCCAGCTCCGTCTCGGAGAGCACCTCCTGCACATGGAGAGTGGAAGCGGAAATATTGAAAATATCGTCGTAGCAGTATTCCGCATAGCACCGATACCAGAGGCACTTGGCGTGGTTCTCCTTCACATGGAAGCAGTCCCGCCAGCCCACGATCTTGCAGGGCTCGCCCGGCGCCTTTTCCACCCGCAGATCGTCAAACAGCAGCGTGCCGTAATTCCGCAGGATGGCAAAGCCGAACCGCGCCATGCTCCACACCCGGCAATGCCGCATGGTGAAATCGGTGTTGTCGGTAACGGAAAACGCCCGCTCGATCCGATGGGCGAAGCCCGGCAACGGCAGAATGACCGGATAGGTGTCGGTCATCTTGAGGAACCGCCGGGTGTCCGCCACATCCCGGAAGTGGAGCCGGTACCGGTTCTCCTCCTCCAGCGGCTCCACACCCCGGAGAAACAGGTGATACCGACCGTCGTCCCGCTGCAGCACCGCAAACTCCGTATCCGTCTCCCGGTCGATCTGCAGGCTGCGATCCGCCTGCACCACCGCCGTCAGCGCCTCGTCGTCCCGCTCCAGCACCGTCCCCAGTGCAAAGGGACGCACCCGATAATCAAAGATAAAGCCCTCCAGAACGGTGTTTTCGGTGCGGACGATCTCGGTATAATACAGCGGCCGGTCGATGAGGATACGGGTCCTGCATCCCCGCAGGGTCACATTCTTGCAGTCGTGCAGCGCAAACGCCGCCAGCGCCTCCACCCGGCCGTCATAGCCCAGATAGTAGGTCTTATCCGCCGCAAATTCCACGGTGCAGTCTCCCGCCATCGCCTCGGCCAGCGCCAGAGAAACCGCATAAAGGTCATTGGTGATGCCGTCGGCGACGGCACCGAATTGCTCCGGGGTGATAATCTTCATAGCGAGTGTCCTTTCGTTACCGGGATTTTTCCCAGGCGCAGAACCGCTTATAGGCGGTATTTACCACCGACAGACGTGTATCCATCTTATAGGAGGATTTTACGGTATTCACATAGGAATCCCAGTCCGAATCCACGCTCTTGGTGCCGGTGATGAACTGCTTCCGCATATCGTACACATACTGGTTATAATCCCCCAGCTCCGCCAGCTTGGCGGACTCCGACTGGAGATAGGTCAGGTGGGGAAAATAATACTTCTGCTGCGCCTTCGGTTCAATGAGGTTGGTTTGCAGCGTACCAATGCTGCTGCTCATTATGCTTTCGGGAGTGGACTTGGCGTTCACAATCTCCAGCTTGTTATAGTCGCCGCCCACGCATTTGGGCAGGCAATAGCCGGGGGTCAGCGTATATCCATATTCCCGGGCAGTCTTGCCGGAGGGAATTTTATCGTTGTGCAGGGTCACCTTGTTGCCGCTCCTGGTCCAGTAATTGCCCTCGGAGCCGTAGCTGGCAATCAGCGTGCCCTCGGTGGAATACAGCCAGTCGCACAGACGCACGGCCGCCTCCGGATACTTGCAGGATTTGGTGACGATGAACCATTCCGCCCAGGTATTCTCATACTTGACGTTGGACCAGGTGCCGCCCTTATCGACATTCAGCACCGGCACCATCGTCCAGTTGGCGTTGAATTTGTCGGCGGAGAACGCCATATCGGGGGAGTCGCACAGCACCATGCCCACCTTGTCGGCATCGGTCAGAGCTTTCACGTCGCTCTCGCCGGAGGCAAAGGACAGCAGCCCGGCACTGAACAGCCCGTTGAAATAGCGCAGACCGTCCCGATACTCGTTGGCGATGGGGGCAAACTGCACCTTATTGGAATCGTCGATGTACAACCAGTTATGATAGGTGGAGATGCCGAACATACCGAACACGGAAGGACCCACATCCTGCCCGGCATCGGAGGTGCAGACCAGCGGGGTCTTGGAGGGATACTTCTTCTTGAAGGCTGCCAGCACATCCCGCAGCTCGTCGGTGGTCTGAGGGATGGACTTGCCCGCCGCCTTCAGCCAGGTCTTGTTCACATACAGCAGGTCGCAGAAATTCTGCCGGTCGTTGACAAAGGGCAGCATATAGATGCCGTTATCCTCCGCCGTGCAGATGTATTCCGCCTCCGGATATTCCTTGAACACCTTTTTAATGTTGGTGCCGTATTTGTCAATATAGGAATTGAGCTTCGTCAGCTTGCCCTGCTGAATATACGCTGTGTGACCGGAGGGAGCAACGCCCATATACAGGTCGTAGGGATTGGTGCTGCTGGCATACGCCAAGGTCAGCTTCGTGGATACCTCCGACTGGACGCAGGTGGTCCATTCCAGCTTAATATTCAGATTCTTTTCCACATACTTGGCGAAATCGCTGTTGGCAAAATTGCACTGACCGCCGGTATAATCCCGGGCCAGCACCTTAAAGGTGATCTTATCCTTGGCGATCTTCGTTCCGGTGGTATAGCAGTTGTTGATCACCTCTGTTTTGCCGCCGGTGGAGCCGGAATTGTTCCCTTTGGTGCCGGTGTCGCCGGAGGTGTTCCCGTCCGACGTGCTGCCGTCGCTGTTGTCCCGGGGCGCACCGCTCTCATAGATGATCTCATCCTCATAGATGATGGACGTGGTGGGCTGTCTGCCGCAGGCGCAAAGGCTCGTGAGCATGATCAGTACCAGAACCAGCGCCAGCGCTCTTGACATGCGTTTCATAATTCGTACCTCCTGAAAAAAATATGTTGTGTGAATGCACCGGCGGCTTATTCGCCGGTGATGCCGCTTTTCTCAATGCCCTGCACAAATTTCTTTTGCAGGAACATATACGCCACGAATATGGGCAGGACGGTGAGGGCAGTAGCCGCCATAGCGGTGCCCTCCGTGAAGATCTGCGCCATCCCGCCGTCCGATACCGCCCCGGCGGTCGCCCCGCCGGAATTGATGAGCGAATACAGCTCCGGCAGCATCATGGTCAGCAGAAAATCCTCCTGCCGGACAATGAAAATTCCCGGCTCATAGTAATCGTTCCAGTGCCATACCATGGACAGCACCAGCACCACCATGATGGAGGAGCGGGCGGTCGGCAGCGCGATGCGGAAAAACGTGCCCACCGGGCCGCAGCCATCGATGGCGGCTGCCTCCTCCAGTGATTTGGGCAGCGACAGGAAAAACTGCCGGAAGATGAAGATGAACAGCCCGCCCTGCAGCCCGAAGCCGAACAGCGTCGGCAGCCAGAGGGCTGCGCTGGACTGGGAGATGCCCACGGCACCGTACAGCAGATACCGGGGAATGATGATGGTCTGGACCGGCACAATGATGGACAGAATCAGCAGCGTGAAGGCATACCGTTTTCCGTAGAAATTATACCGGGCAAAGCCGTAGCCTACATACGCACAGGAAAAGATATGTCCGGCGGTACAGACAGCTGTGATGGCCGCCGTATTCAACAGCCGCCGGGGATAATCCAGCACCTCCAGGCTCACCTGATAGTTTTTCAGGTAGAATACGGAGGGCACCCAGTTGACCGTTGCATCCAGAATGTCGTCCGGGGACTTGAAAGAAGTCACCAGCATATAGAGAAACGGGTACAGAAAGGTATACACCAGATCCAGCAGAAACACATACAGCAGAATCTTCAGCAGAATCCCCGGTCCCCGCAGCCGTGCCTTTTGCAGACCGGTCTGAAATGTCAAGCTCTCTTTACTCATCGTCAAACCTCCGCCACCCGCTTGATGAAGGGACGCATGGCGGCAAACACGATCCCGACCAGCGCCAGCACAAACAGGAAATACACCCAGCCCATCGCGGCGGAAAATTCAAATTGCACGTGCTCGCCGTTGAAGGCGTTGGCAATAATGTAATTGACCACCTGACTGTCCTCGATAGTGGATGCCACGATGGTGTATACCGTGGTCAGCAGCAGCACCGGGGTGATCATCGGCAGGGTGATCTTCCAGAACATCTCCCATTCGGTGGCGCCGTCCACCCGAGCCGCCTCATACAGTGCCGGGGAGATCTGCTGGATGCCCGCCAGAGTGATCACGATCTGCACACCGCTTTTCCACAGCACGGTGGTGATCCGGCTGAAAAAGGCGGCGCACACCTCGGTGATCTCCGGCCCCAGATAATCCGTTACCACCTTGGGCATTAGGATACCCCGGGCAACCTCCATGCTCTGGGAGTCCACCCCCTGCCCCAGCAGCTGATTCATCACAAATCCGGTGCCCAGCAGCACCGGCAGGAAGAACACCGACCGGAAGAAGCCCTGCCCCTTGATGTTGCGGCTGAGCAGAATCGCCAGGATCAGCGAAAAGATCACGATCATCGGCAGGTTGATAAGCGTGTTGGAAACGGTATCCCAGAAATAGGGGATAAACTTGACGTCGGTGAAGAATGCCTTTTTATAGTTGACCAGTCCCGCAAACACCATGTGGGAAAAGTCGTTGTTCTCCAGCTTGGAAAAGCTGAGAATAAAGGAAAACAGAAAGGGATACACCAGCATCGCCAGCCCGATGACCATCCACGGGCCGACGAAAATGAGACCGGTCAGTTTCCGCTTTTGTTCAAATGTCCGCTTCACAGTCTCACTGTCCTTTCACAACGGTAAAATCCATGGCCGGCACCGTCACCCCGTCCTGCACGACCTCGCTGTCGCCGTAATTCAGCAGCACCGTCGTGCCGCTGCCGTAGGTGATGCGTACCAGACTGTCCGACAGGCGCTCGTGGCGGTCGATGGTCTCGCTCCAGTGATCCCCCAGCCGCTGCGCCATATCGGTGTAGGTGGCCAGGATGATCTCCCTCCAATCGGCATACTCCGAAGAATAGATGCCGTCATAGTCCGTGCCCTGCAGCAGATTCGGGGAGTTTTCGGTCACGACGAAATGGGGCAGAGAGCCGGTCTCGATGAATTGCAGCTTCTGATACCGGTAATCGTGGCTCAGGTTCGCCGCCGTCCCCGAATAGCTTTTATAGCCGTGCACCACCATCGGATAAAAGGGAACGGTGGCGTCGCACTGATAATAGCCGGAATCGGTCTCCGGAATAGCATACAGCCGGTCGGCAAAGGAGAAGGTATACAGCCCGCCGCCGGAAACCGCCACATTCTCCTGCCCCTCCAGCACCGCCCGCTCCCGTTCAATGACCTGTGCGCGGGTGGTGGCGTTGGTTTTCCCTAAGCTGCTCAGCAGGATACGCCCCATATCCAGATAGCAATAGCCGCTGTTTTTCTGCGCCGCGGACAGCTTCCGGGCATAGGTCTCCAGCGTCCGCGCAGGATTGAGGAAAAACAGCTTTTCGGTCTTATCCGTGACCACCACGTCGATGCCGTTGCGCAGAGAATCGGATTGGGCGTTGAAGCTGCCGGTGTCCCGGTTCCCCCGCAAAATATTGCAGCCCAGATACACATGGCCGCCGTTCCCCGTCACGGCCGCGCTCAGCTTATCCAGCGCCCCCTGTCCGCCCAGCGCGGAGGCGGCGCCGGTCCCGGTGGGCAGCGCCGTATAGCCTCCGTCGGCCCAGCCCTGCAACAGCACATCCACCCGGTCGATGCCGCTGTCTTTCAGATCCTCCACGATCTTCTGGGCTCCGGCATAGGTGGTCAGCTTTTGCAGCGAATCGCCGAAGATGCCGCTCTTCACGATGCCCATGAACAGCTCCAGCGACAGGGTCAGCGGTGTGTCCTGCTTTTGCAGCACCTGCCGGTCGGTCAGCACCTGCCGATACAGCACCGCCATGTCGCTATACGTGTTTTGCTGCCCCGGCAGCACATAGTAATGCACCGTGCGGTCGCCGGCAAACAGCTCCTCGCCGATGGTGTCGATCTCTCCGGAGGATTTGGACGCAAACTCGTATTTCACCGCCGAGGCCACCCGGTAATTCAGCCGGAACGCCGCCTGATAGAAGGTGTCCACCGACAGGTCGAGGACGGCGTTTTCCGCCCCCTGCTCGATCTCTGTAAAGATTCCGCCCACCGCATGCTTGATGCCGTAGCAGGGCAGCATACAGGACTTCAGGTCCTGATATTCCGCCTCCTCCAGAGCGGAAAAATCCGCCTTGTCCGCACAATAGATGGGATAGGAATAAAACTCCGGCTGCTCTTTTTTATAGGTTGCCACGTTCATCAGCGCCCCGGAGCCGTCCGGATACAGCACATAGCCGTCCTCCCCGGGCTTGGCCGCCCCGAAGAAGGGACACAGCTGGATGGACACCAGCCGCAGCCCGTCGCTCTCCGCGATGGAGGACTGGGGGATGCGCACGCACAGCCCGTTCTCCTCCAGCGACACCACTACGTCGAAATTGAGCTTTTCATCCATAAAGCCCACGTGCAGGGTGACGGCGCCGCTGTCCACCGCGGCGGAAACCGCAAACTGATTCTCCGTCGCATTCACCAGCTCCGCCTCGGCCGTGGTCTTGCCGTCCTCGCTGTATTCCAGCGTCAGCAGCCGGCTGTAGGCGCTCTCCGGCAGTTCCTCCACGGCGTAATAGGAATCGTCCACCGCCGTGCCGTACACCTTGCCGGTGGATTTCTCCTCCAGAAACAGGTCCACGCCCCGATCATAGAAATACAGCCGGAACCGCTCGTTTTCCCCCGCCAGTTTCATTTGGTGCAGCGGCGGCTTTTCGGCAGTCTGCGTGCCGCCGTTGAGCAGAAAATCCAGATATTCCTCCATGGAGGAAAAGCCCTCCGGCACCGTCTCCGCCAGCACGGCAAAACAGCTGAGCAGCAGCACCGCAGCCGCGAGGAAAAGAGCGGCGATCTTCTTCTGTTTCGTCATACGCTTTCCCTCCCTCACAGCTTATAGGAAAACTCTTTGAACACATCGGTAAAGAACGTGGCAAACTGCACCGTCATCGAGGCCACCAGCAGAATCACCGCCCAGATCACCGCCATCATCAGCAGCGAAAGAAGCGCCACCCCCACGGTTTTCATAAAGGAATAATCATTGAGCTGCATCAGCGCGAAAAAGATCAGCGCCAGCACCCACAGCAGCAGCACCGCCCGCAGAAACTGGTACAGCCCCGCCTGTGAGGAGCCGCACAGATTGGACAGCAGCCCCAGCACCGGGGTCAGCACGATATACGGCACCAGTGCATAGGCATAGGCGGTGAACTGCTCCTTGAATTTGCTTTCACCGGACAGGATGGCGGTCATGGCATACGCCGCCACCGTCCAGGTCAGCAGCGGGACGATCACCATGGCGCATTCCAGTCCCAGATTGGCATCGGTGGTCTTTTTCTCCGCAAAGAGGAAATGCACCATAAAGATATAGGCATAATTCACCGCGATCGCCAGCAGATATAGCAGCGCCGGCTGCCACAGGGGCAGAGACTCCCGCTCCCGTTTCACAATGACCATACAATCTGCGGGATGGAACACGATCATCAGGCACTTTTTCAAAAAGGACATCCGCTTCACCGTGCGCCACCTCCGTAATAGTAGTCGCTGAGCAGCCGGTCGGAGCGGCGCTTGAGGAACCGCAGCAGCAAAAGCACCCCGACCACCGCCGCTGCCACCGCCGCCACCACCAGTCCGAAGTGATCCCGGAAATAGGTATACTGGGCATCCCCGAAGGCCTTGCCGTAGCCGGCCTTATTGTTGGCCAATCGATAGTAGCGCTGGGCCTCCGCCGTATTCTTCTCCTTATAGTAGCAATCGCCGATCCCCTTATTGGCGACGGGATAGTTGGCGTCCAGCTCCAGCACCTGCTCCCACGCCTCCCGGGAGGCGGCATACTCCCCCTTGGCATAGCGGTCGATGGCCGCCGTCACATTCCGCATAAAGGCGGTCTTTTGGAACCGATGCACATAGCCGGTGCTTTTATCCAGCACAAACAGATCCCCCGCGGAATTCTCGTCGATGGCGATGGGCTGATTGAACATCCCCTTGATGCTGCCGTGACCGCCGAACACCGACAGCATATTGCCGTCGCCGTCGTACACGAATATGCTCCCGGAATAGCTCTCAATGGCATAGATCAGTCCGTCCGCATCCGCGCACAGATCCACAAACCGGGGATTGACGAACCGGTTGATCTCCTCGTTGTAGTATTTCGCCCCGAAAAACTGCTGCACATAGACGTTATCCCCCACCATATTGATCCGCTGGATCTGGTTGGAGGCGGCCTCCTCGCCGGTGGTGGTATACACCATCCCGTCGTGCCCCAGGTCGAAAGAATAATAGGAGGCCGCCGCGTCCTTGATGAGCTTGGACTGCTGCTCCTTGGAGGCAAAGGTGCGGATGAACAGCCGCTTGAGACTGAAGCCCAGCTTGTTGTCGCCGATGTAGCCCTTAAACTCGTTGTTGGCGTCGATCATCATCAGATACTGGCTTTTCATCGTATAGATATAGCCCTGCTCCGACACGGCGATCTTGCTCACCTGAAAGGTGGTGTCCTCCGACAGCATCTCCGTTTGGGGCTTGACGAATTCCTCGATATACGCCCCCGCCGGGTCGGTGTGGACGATGCGCTCATGGGCGGTATCGGCGATATACAGGTCGCCGTTCGCCGTCACATACACGCCGCCGGGGGATGCCAGCGTACCGCCGCAATCAAAGGCGGCGGCAAAGCTGCCGTCGGGATTCAGCTTTACAATGCGGTTGTTGCCGGTATCGGCGATATACACGCAGTCGTCCTTGCCCACAAACAGGTCGGTGGGCTCGCTGAGCCGGCCGACCGCCTCGCCGAATTCCCGGTAGAAGCCGCCGATGCGATGGGTCTGCGGGATGGATACCCGGCTGCCCTCCTCATCCAGCACATATTCCCTGGCCGCCGCACCGGCTCCCAGCTGCAGCGGGAGCGCCAGCAGCACCGCCAGAGAAAGCACCGCTATGGTTTTTTTCATTGTCACTCCGCTCATTCCTTTATCCCCGAATGCGCCATGGTATTCATCACTTTCCCCTGCATCACGGTATACACGATGATGGTGGGGAATACGGTCACAAACGCCGCAGCCGCCATGGCGCCTGCCGTCGCCAGACTGGCGGCGCCCGCGCCGCCGGCGATGGTCTGCACCGCCAGCGGCAGGGTCTTCAGCGCATCCGACTGGAGATAGATCACCGGTCCCAGATAATCGTTCCACGAGGCGGTAAAGCTGAACACCACCAGCGTCGCCGTGGCGGATTTGATATAGGGCATGACAATCTTCCAGAAGATTGTCCACTCGCTGGCTCCGTCCAGCCGCGCCGCCTCCAGATAGGTCTCCGGCATCTGCTCCAGAAACTGCTTCACCAGAAAGAAGTTGAATGCCACCCCGATCTTCGGGATGATCAGCGCCCAGATCGTATCCAGCAGCCCCAGAGTCTTGATGACAATATAGGAGGGGATCAGCGTCACCTGTCCGGAGAACATCAGCGCCGCCAGAATCAGCGAAAAGATGAACCCCGAGCCCTTGGGGCGATGCTTCACCAGCCCGTAAGCGCCCATACAGCAGACCAGCACCGTGCCCAGCACCGTCAGCACCGACACCATAAAGCTATTGAAGAAATAGCGGGCAAACGGCACCGACGCCCCGTCCAAAGCGGAAAACAGATCCCTGAAGTTGGAAAAGGTGGGGCGGGTGGTGATAAACTTCGGCGGGAACAGATACAGCTCATCCAGAGGCTTCAGCGATGTAGAAATGATATACACCAGCGGCAATATCATAAACAGCGCCAGAGCCGTAAGGAGGATCATCCGGATCAGAGCGGGAACATTCACCGTGCAGATATGCTTACCGGCAATGCGGATGCTTTTTCCTTTCACTTCTGCCACAGTATTCCCCCCTTATCCGTTCTCCGAAAACAGCTTTCGGAGAATTTTGCCCATGAAGAATGTAATGAAGAACAGGATCACCGCAATCGCGGATGCATACCCCATTTCAAACCGGATAAATGCAAAATCATACAGGTGTCCGACGATGGTATGCGCCGCATAGTTGGGGCTGGGGAACCCGGCAATGGCCACCGCAATATCGAATACGCCGAAAGCGGCGACCGTACTGTTGATGGCTGCGAACAGCAGCTGAGGCTTCATGTTGGGCAGCACGATATAGAACAGCTCCTGCGTGGAGGAGCGGATGCCGTCGATCATGGCCGCCTCATGCTGATCCGGGGACAGGTTCCGGAAGGCCGACAAAAAGGTCAGAAAGCCGGTGCCCATGCCCATCCACACGGAAATAAAGATCACCACACCCAGAATATACTTGGGGTCGGTCGTCCACTGGATGGGGGAGGAGATCAGCCCCAGATTGGTCAGAAAGCTGTTGATCAGACCGTAGGAATCCCCCGAGAAAAAGTACAGCCAGACCACCGAAATGGCGGTGCCGCTGACGATGGAGGGGGCATAAATGGCCAGCGCAAAGAACTGGCGGGTGATGCGCAGCTGGTTGATCACCCACGCCAGCACAAAGGACATCAGCAGCGAGATCGGTCCGGAAATAAAAGCGAACAGGAAGGTGTTGCGCAGGGCGATCAAAAACTCCTTGTCATCCAGGATCAGAATACGAAAATTGCTCAGCCCCACAAAGGCGGGGGCTTCGATCATGTTGTAATCGGTGAAGCTCAGCCCGATACCCACCAGCACCGGTATGAGCGTGAACACCACAAACAGGGCGAGAAACGGAGCCAAAAACAGGTAGCCCACCCGGGTGTTCCGGTAAGCGCTCATCGGCTGGCCGATCTTGAAAAGTTTTTGTAAAGCTGTCTTCATCTGCCGATGCTCCTTGCTTTTCTTTGGGTTTTCGCAGGCGGTCATGCGCTCTCCCGCCGGCGCTTCAGCTCCCGGTTGATGTCCTCCACGGCGGTCTCCATGGAGGTGCGCACATTTTCGTTGGACATGAGAATCCGGTTATAGGCATTGAGAATATGGCGGGAGGTATAGTAGCCGCCCAGCACCACCGGGGGCACCACCGCGGCGTCCGCCGAGCCGACGATCTCGCTCTTCTCGTTCTTTTCCCAGGAAAGGCTCTGGAATGCCTCGGTCGTCGCCGTATTCCACCGGGCGCTCTTGCCGATCTGGGTCTCCACCCGGTTGGCATAATCCGTCTGGGTGGCGGCATCCGTCCACCACTTGAGGAATTCCCACGCCTCGTCCTGATGGGTGGACTGGTCAATGATCATCAGACACTCCGCCGTCAGGGAGGAATGGGCGCGGTTTACGCTGCCGTCCGCCTGCCGACACCCCGGGATGGGGGCCACGCCCCATTTGCCGTTCAGGTCGCCCGCCACGGATTTGATCTGCATATACACGTTGTAGTCCACCACGCCGATGGGCATTTCGCCGTTGCGGAAACGGTTATAGAAGCTGGCGGACTTGGGCACACCGTATAGGAGATACAGATTGGTGTATTCCAGCATAGCGTTGTAGGCCTCGGCGGAATCCAGCGCCGTGTATTGCAGAGACGCGTCATAATAGCTGCCGCCGTGCTGATACAGGAACATATCAAAGCTCGTCACCGCCAGCGGCATATAGAACTGCATATTGTTCTGGTTCAGCACCGGGATCACCTTGTCATACAGCTCATCCCAAGTATTGGGCAGGGACAGCTTCAGCTGCGAAAAGATATCCTTGCGGTACACCATCACGGCGATATTCTGGGTCTCCGGCAGCGCAAAGGTATGGCCGTTATACCGCAGCGCCGTGAAATAGCTCGGATTGAACCGCTCCGCCACCTGCGAAAAATCCGCAAAGCCGGACACATCCGTCAAAGCATTGCGCATGGCGAATTCGCCGATGGAGCTGCTGGACACACCGGTGGCCACGTCCGGCGCCTTGCCGGAGGTCATAGACAGCAGCAGCGCATTGGCGCCGCCCGCATTGAGCTGTCCGGCGGGCAGCACATTGAGGTCCACGCCGATGCCGGTCCCGGCGGTGAAATCCGAGTCGATCATCTGCTTCATGATGGAGCACCATTTGGTGCCCCGGGCAGACCAGACGGAGATCTTCGAGCGAATTTCTACATTGCCCGCCGCCGAAACGGAAATGTTGTTATAATCCTTCACAAAGGACTGGGCGAAATTCACCGTGCCCGCCCACAGCCGCGCCGCCCAGCTGGATTTCCGGACCGTAGCCGCAGCCGGGTCGGACAGGATTTCCACCCAGTCCAGAATCAGCGGATGCATGGTCATCTCTGTGGACCAGGAGCCGTAGGAGGTGAGAATCTCATTCAGCGAGGATATCTTCGCCGGAATCACAAAGGGGTCCCGGCGAACGTTATTCAGCTGACTGATAAAGCTCTTGAGCTGATAATACTTGGACATCCGCCGGCCGCTGACCGTTTCCAGCTGCTCCATGCAGGTGCGCATATCCGCCATCAGCGTATCCAGCGTGTCCGTCAGATCCGGGATCTGCTTTTCCAGCTCATAGTCATAGTTGGTGTCGGGGCTCTGCCCGATGATCATTTTGATCTTCAGCAGCAGCTCCGACAGCATGGCCTCGTCGGCGGTCATAAGCGTTTCCAGCGAGCGCAGCTCGCCCTGGGTCACCGCCAGCGACAGGGTGTGCTCCCCCTTCGTGAGATACACATAATAGGGCGCGCCCTGCGCATCCGCCAGCACCTCGGTACGGAACTCTGCGCCATACCGGAATTTATAGGCTGCAAGCTCCTGAAAGGGCACCGCGCCGTCCACGGCAATGCGCCGATAGGAGGGAATGCCGTCCCGATAGTTCATCAGCACCCGCAGCGCAATGGCGTACAGACCGTCCTGCTCCACCGAGAAGCGGTAGGTCACCTCACTGTTGGGCGCCTGCCAGGTGGTGCCGCCGAACACATTGACGGTGGCTTTGCCGTATCGGTAGGGGGTGCAGGAGGGGTCGCCGTTGGAGTCGGCCGCCATGGTGGAGCCGTTCTTCATCAGCGTATGCTCCACCGACTCCGCCTCAAAATGCACGCGGCCCTCCCCCGCCGTATACCCCTGCCGGGCATACAGCTCCTGCACGGCGCTGTATGTGGGCAGCTGCTGCGGGGCGCAGACCTCGATCCGGGACAAATACACATCCCCGCTGATATACCCCAGCGACAGGGTGTGCCGTCCCGCCTCCAGATAGAATTTCAGCGGCGCATCGTACAGCGCGTCGCTGTCGGTCACGGTATACCACTGCCATTCCGCAATCTCCGCCGGGTCGGCGGCAATCTCATCGCCCAGGTTATTCTCCACCGGCGCACCCTCGTCCCGGAAATACCGGGGAAAGCTGACATTCTCCGCATCGGCAAAGGGGTATTTCCCGTCCAGCATCAGCGCCCGGCTGGCGGCATTCACCGACGTGCCGGTGTTGACATACCGCAGCCGGATGCAATAGAGCGCCGACCGGGGGGCGGTGAAGGTCCATTCCACCGTATCCACGGCGTCACTCAGCAAAATGGCATCCGGTTCCCGGGCATCCTCCGCCGCCGTCACCGTCCCCGCCACCTGCGTGTAATCCCGGGCGGCGATCGCCACGGTATCCGCCTCGGCGGCGTCCTCATAGCCGTTCACCCGATATTCCTCCAGCAGCTTCCCGTAGGTATCGGTGCGGCTATATTCAAAGCTCACGCCGTAATCGTTATTCCCGGCCAGCTGCTCGGAGAGCGTCAGCCCGGATGCCAAAGCCGGGCAAACGGCGCTCCCCAGACAGCAGACCGCCAGCGCGGCCGCCGCGGCCGCCCGCCGAAAATGTGTATGTACCACGCTTCGCACCAACCTTACCTCCGTGTGTATGCCGCGGTCAATTCCGGATATTGGAGAAGATGATGTGGCCGTCCTCATAGGAGACCTCATACTGCCCCTCGGTATCGTCCTCGCACTCCTGCAGGAGCGCCTCCAGCTCCGCCTTATTCAGCACCTGCTGGGATCTCTTATACACGTATCGCTCAAAGCTCTGATTCCGGAAATTCTTGATCACCGTCAGCGCGTTATACGCCAGCTCATCGTCCAGCAGATCGCCGGCGACGTTGTTCCTGCTGCTGAAATCCAGCTGCTCCCACAGCTCGTACATTTTCTGATAGGCGGCTTTATCCAGCTTTTTCAGCGCCGGCAGATTCTTCTCCAGCTCCAGAATGAATGCGGTCGCCGCCGCCGTATCCTCAAACACGTCCTGCTTTTCCTCATAGACAAATTCCAGATCCACCTCGCTGGCATAGTTGGTGGTGACGGTGAAATACGCCCCGTTCTCCACCAGAGAATCCGCCAGCAGATGGCGGTACAGCGCGTTGGTGCGGTCGAATTTCACCATCACCTTGCCGCTGGTCCAGCTGATCTGCAAATAATAGTGGCCGTCGCTGGCCTTCACCACCGACAGGGTGAAATAATCCGCATCCACGATGGCCGGCTCCCAGGCGCCGTAGGTCATGGTCTTGCCGTCCATCGTCAACAGAATGTGGGTGCGGTTATCCCCCGCCGCCGGACGGTTAAACAGCTTCAGCACGATACCGTTGTCCGGGTCGCTGCTGCTGTTGCCGGTGGGCGTCTTATCCTTGAGGAAGCCCACATAGGTGACGCTACCCTTCTGTGCCACGTTGAGGTTGATATTCACCGACCAGTTCCGGAGATTCTCCAGCTTCGTCTGGTGCACCGCCTGGGTGCCCGCCGGCATCTTCAGATTCGCGCTGCCGGTGCCGGTATCCGCCGTGCAGCCGTAAGGCACCGAGAAATCCCAGCCGTTCTTCGCCGTGGAGGCATTCTTATCCAGAATGGTCACATTGGAGGCAGCAAAGCCGTTGCGCCCGCCGATAAAGAAGTGGGCCGCGGCGCCGTACTGCTCCATAAAGCTGTCCAGACGGGCGTAGCTGTATCCGTCGCACACCTGCCCGTCGATCACCAGATACCAGTGACCGTCCTGCTGAGTGAACGCAAAGCGGTGCAGCGCACCGAAATCGAATCCGGGCACCTTAGCTACCTGCTCGCTCTCCCCCGCCTTGTCAAAGAAAGTTACAAGCAAGCTGGAGCTGGTGGGGCGCAGAATAAACGAGACCGTATCCGCTGCCTTGCCGGTCAGTCCGGCCTTTTTCGTTTCGGCGGTCAGCCCCATGAATGCGAACTGGCCGGAGCCGCAGCCCATGCCCATCCAGTAGAGGGCGTTTGCCGCCGCATCAAAGGTCCCGGTGGTGGTGGTATATACATCCCCCGTGAGCTTATCCCGGGTATCGGCAAAACGGTAGGCTTCCTCCAGACTGCCGGTGTATTCCACCCCGTAGCTGGCGCTGTACCAATCCAGCGCGCGCAGCTTATCGGCATCCACCGCCGCCTCGCACGCCTGCAGCTTTTCCGGCAGCGCCGGAGCGATCACGGATTTGTCCGTCAGGTCGTTATACGCCCGGCGCGCCGCCACCACCGCCGCTTCGTCCGTATAGGCGATATCCGCCGGCTGAGGCAGCTGCTCTATGGCCTGCGCCACCGCATAGGCGGGCTTCAGCGCCGCCACCCGCTCCTCCAGAGCGGACAGCAGCTCCACCGCCGCCTGATCCACAATATACAGCTGGAAATCCTCCATGCCGTTATATGTCGCGCGCAGCTCGGTCACGGCGGCGCTCTTTTCCTCGAAATTATCCAGCGTGATATCCGCCGGAGCGCCCACCGCTTTCACCCGGTCATAGAACTCGTCGGCGGTTCTCCGCAAGGCGGCAAACTCCTCGTCCACCGCCGTCAGAGCGGCGATGACCTGCTCCAGCTTCTCCGCATAGGCGGCATCCAGCGCGCCCCGGTTATCCCCCAGCGCGATATAGGCGGTGTATGCCGCCTTGATGGCATCCTTATAGGCGGCGGTGACCTCCTGAGGCGTCGGCAGCGCATCGATCTGCGCTTTCAGCGCCTTGATGGCTTTCTTCAGTGCCTCCTGCCGCTTTTCCAGCACAAACAGCCGGACAGACTCCGCGGCGGCGATCTTCTCCGCCGACACCGCATACCGATAGGGATCAGTATCGTAGGCCGCCAGAATTTCCTCGCCCTCCTCCAGAGTGGCAGGCTGCTGCTCCAGCAGTCCGTTCAGGTGCGCCAGCCGCCCGGAGATCTCCGCCGCAGCAGAGGGCTTCAACGTCACCGAGGTGGTGGCGCCCGCCGTCACGCTGCGGTTATGGAAACGCGCATACACCGGCTTGCCGGCAAAAGCGGAGAAATCGTCAATCTTGAATGCCGCCGCCTTGGAGATCAGTCCGGCGCCATACACATACAGATATACCTTGTCGTCCGCCCTGCCGAAATAATAGGTTTTCTGAGAATCCGCCGGGTCGTTGTTATTGAACAGGTTATTGTTGGTGCCGAAATAGGTTTTCCATGTGCTGCCGTCAAAATAGCCGCAATGCACGCCGCCCATGTTCGCCAGCTGCACATAATAGAAGGTCTTTTCCGTACCGTCGGAGAAGGTGGGATCGGCGGATAGAGTGATGCCGAACCACTGCTGCCCCGCTGTATTGTGATTCTTTATGTAGCATTCCATATGGAATTCCGGGCTGTTTCCCTCCTCGTCGAGGGTGGTGACGGGCACCATCGGCGCAATGGACGAGCTGCCCGCATCCCGCAGGCTGACCGTATACGCGCCCGTCTCCGTATCGGCAACGCCGGAAACGGCATTTGCCTTCACCATAGTGGCGGAATTGTTGGCATCGTTGCCGTATCCGTCCAGAGAAGCGGTCAGGAAGCCGTCGTTATAGGATTTTTCCATCTGCAGGTTAAACGCATCCGCCGTCAGCAGCTTGGTGCATCCGGCATAGAAATGGAAGAATGCGTCCCGCTCCAGCAACTCCCGGGAGAAATGGTTCTCCAGCCTGCAGGCCTCGGCGATCTCCTCCGCACAGCCCGCGCCGTTGAGCACATTGCCGTTCCAAGATAGATAATAACTGCCGTTCTCCTTCACCACCGTGATCTTGGAATACCGGTCACGGGTATACCCAAACTTGGAGAACACCACCTCGTACCTGCCTTTATAGAGTACCTTGACGGCGACGGTATTCTCGTTTCCGTTATAACCGTTCACCCGGCAAAATCGGATGGAATTCTCGTCATTCAGATCGTAGGAGTAAGCCGTGGTCAGACCGAAATAGGTTTCGGCATAGGAGGCCTCCCGGCAACGCATGAGATACCCGCTGGACAGCGGGTAGGTCCGGCGGGAGATCAGCTCAAAGGCAGAGCCGTCGGCATTCGCCGCCGTCGTGTGCAGGGCATACCGCCCCTCCCCGTCGGTATCCAGCGTATTCTGCTCCGTGTCGGTGAGCATCAGCCATTCGGAGCCGTCCGAAAGCGTCACCGGCGTGCCCTTTTCCGCCGCGGAAACAAACGGCACTCCGGGACACCAGACCGCTGCCAGCAGGGCGATACTGCAAACCATAGCCAATACTTTCTGTTTCATCATTCGCTCCATTCTCCGCATCCGTTCGATGGCGGTATGTTGATCGAAAGGCTCCCGGCCGCCCGCTCCGGCGGCTTACGATTAAAGCATAGCAATTTCCCCGGTTCCTGTCGATAGATTCGACGGCTATCCGCAATTATTGTACACAGCACAGCAAAATTTTTAGCTATTTTTCCGGCAAAGCGTTCAAATCGCGCGGACGAATTGTAAAAAATTGCTATCTTCCCTCAATAATTGCGCTTTGAAGGCGCCTTATGTGTCCTCGCGATCCTCCTCATCCTCCGGATCGGGGTCCGCATCGGCGCTGCGCAGCTGACCCACCACATTCTCCCGGTATTTGCTGGGCAGCACGCCGAACCGCTTCTGAAAGGCCCGGGTGAAGCTGTTGGTGCTGCTGAAGCCGCATTCCTCCGCCACTTCCTTGATGTGCTTCTTTTGCAGGAACTTATACTGGGCCATTTTCAGCCGGTATTCGTTGAGATAGCTGTACGGCGGCACGCCGTGGTATTTTTTGAACAGCCGGATGAAATGATAGGTGGAAATGAACACGTCGTCCGCCAGCTGCTGCACGGTGATCTTTTCACCGTAATGGTTCTGAATATACTCCACCGCCCGGTTCACCAGCTTTTCCTGAGGGTCGGTGAAGGAGCTTTTGAATTCATAGCAGATGATGCGGGTCAGAATATCGGAGATCCAGTTGCTCAGCAGATAATGGGTGGAGGTCTTGACGCTGTGCAGCTCATTCAGTATGTCGTCAAACCGGTCGTTGATGATCCCCATATCCTTTGTCAGGATCATCGACGCCTTCTCCGCCACGCACCGAGCGGAATCGTTGGCCAGAAAATGCAGGTGCTTATAGGTCCAGGTCTCCCCTTTTTTGACCCGGAAGGTGTGGTGCACCCGGCAGTCCAGCAGCAGCACCGTATTGGGCAGGCATTCAAATTCCCGTCCGCTGATGCTGATGATGCCCCGCCCCGCCACCGTGTCAATCACCTCGAAGGAGTCCACATCGCTGCGGTCGGTCACATGGCGGTCGCCCACCTCATAATATCCCGCCGCCACCAGCGAAAACGGCACATCCCTCCAGGCGTCCTCGATGAGCATCTCCTTCATCACGCCGATCTCCGGGATCGTATCCTTACGCTTGCTTTTCGGGGTGTTATCCAGACTCAGCTGACCAAAAAAGAGATCGTATATGTTTTTATAATCCATAAAAGCGTTGGTTTCGCTCAAAAGGCTCCCCCCTTTCGCCCGCTGTCGCCGAATCTCATATCAATTATTCCACTTTGCTTTTGGGTTTTCTACCGGTCTCCGTGCGCACGATTAGCATATCATGTCTTAAAAGGCATCGCAATTGAAACGCCGAGAAACAGCAATTTTTGCATACATGTTTGCAATTTTTGGATGTGTTTTGCGCCACTATTGCCTTATTATTCCAAAAACGAGCGGCACTTTTTGAACAAAGTAGAAAAAAGCGCCGATCCCATCGGCGCAATAATTGACGGTCGATCCTCCGTCCCTCCCGCAGCAATTTATGATGGCTGCCCACCGGCGATCTTTCTCCGTCGGAAAGCAATAATCGACGATTTCTTCTCCGGCAGGCTCTGCTTTTGCAGGGCAGCTGCGTCTGCGTGCACGCAAAAAAGCGCCGACCGTTCCGGCTGGCGGGGCCGCTTTCAGTCGGTGTCGGCAGGACCCTCCCCGGCGGGCGGACAAAGAAAAAAGCCCCCAGTCGCAGAATAGCGGCGAATTACACGGCCTTGCTCCGGATTTCAAACGGGGTGAGGCCGTTTTTCAGATTGATCCGCTCGTAGTTGTAGAATTGCACAGACTCCGCCACCGCCTGTTCGACTTCGGTCCGGCACGAAAACCTTCTCCGGTACAGGCACTCCGTTTTCAGCGTTCCGAAAAAGTTTTCCATCGCAGCATTGTCATAGGGACATCCGGGGCCGGACATCGACGGCTGCATGTGGTATTCTTGGTTTAGGTCAAAATATGCTTGGGATGTGTATGGTGAACCTTGGGCGCTGCGGAGTATCAGCCCATCGGCGAACACGGCGGCAGCCATAGGTTTGTTTACAGCACTGTTGGCAGTCGATGATCCGATCAATAAACCATTGATCTCTGGCTGGCTTGCCCTGCCGTTTTCGCCAGGCATAGTAGCCGCTGCGGGAAACCTCGAACATACGGCACATGAGTCCGAGCGGATATTTTCCGCGAAAACGCTTGCGCGGCCGACCCTTCGGTTGCGGAACATAGCCGTTGGCGATCGGCCGCTGTTTGCGGTTTTGGCGCTTGACGAGACCTTTTATTTGCTCCTTACTCAGCCCGAAACGGGCACCGATCTCTCG